>JAHDGC010000166.1 GCA_020627865.1 Saprospiraceae bacterium
TGATAGACCCGATGTGATCAATAACAGTTGGCGAGATCCTACACTAGATTTTTGCTCTCCTACTTACGAAATGTTGTTTAGAAATATTGAGGCAAGTGGAATAGCCATTGTTTTTGCAGCAGGTAATTTGGGGGGGAATGTTACAACGATTACTAGGCCAAGTAATATTAATACATCTTTAGTAAATACTTTTACTGTTGCCAATATAAATGGAAGTCAATATTTAGCGGGTTCAAACACTCCTCTTGCAGATAATTCCTGCCGAGGGCCGTCCCAATGTGGAAATATCGGTTCGTTACTTATCAAACCAGAAGTTTCTGGGCCTGGAAGTTATGTACGTTCTTGTACTCCTAATAACCAGTACCGTCGGCTTAGTGGTACTTCTATGGCTGCTCCCCATGTAGCGGGTGCTATTGTTTTACTGAAGGAAGCTTTCCCGTTCTTGACGGGTGAGGAAATCAAACTGGCTTTATATTTTACGGCTCGGGATTTAGGAGTTAATGGCGAAGATAATGAATATGGAATGGGCTTGATAGATACATATGCTGCCTTTTTATATCTTAGTGATACTCACATGCCAGTGCCTCCCAATACGACATGCGATGACTGCTTGGCCAGCTTAACTATTGATAATATTTTTAACTCGGGAGATGCTGATAACTTCAAAACCCAAAACTGGATTACGTCCACCGCCCAAATTAATGCTGGCGCCAATGTTACTTTCGAGGCCGGCAATTACATCTGTATGAACCAAGGTTTTGTCTCAGACTATGGTTCCGTTTTTGTTGCAGAAATAGAAGCTTGTACACCAAATACTGCAAATAGAATTGCAGGCAGATCTGTGGATGCTAAAAGTCAACCGGTTGTACATAAAACAGAAGAGGAAGTTGTTAAAAACACAAAGCGTATGGATAAGGTAAGCCTTAAAAACTATCCCAACCCATTTTCCCAACAAACAACTTTCGAGTTTTACCTACCCGTATCGACAAATGTTCACTTAGAGATTCTGGGTTTATCCGGCAGGTTAATAAAAACGGTAGTCAATCGACAAACGATGGAAAAAGGAATGCACCAGAAAATTTTCCAAGTTGATCAACTGCCCGATGGTATGTATATCTATCGCCTGCGAACAGATAGTGAAACCATCACACAAAAAATGATTATAAAGCAATAAACTAAAACCAGCCTTCCGGTATAGATAACCGGAAGGCATTTTTTATACAAAAAATAAATAGTTCTTGTGGTTAGGTTTACTAAACTTGTCTGTTCGGAAGATCGGTAGACCAATTTTAGATTTGGAACAATTAAAAACAAAAGTTTAGTAAACCTCAAGTTATTTTTTTACCGGAAGACATTTTTATACAAAAAAGTAAATCCTCATTGTGGAAATAAGTTGCCAAGTTAAAAACTGTTAAACTATTTGAAAATTTATCTTCTTTTCGGTTCTTTGTAGATGTGATACTACATTCTATCAACATCAACTAAGAACCAATGAAACTATTTTACCTTTTGATTTATTTGAGTAGTTTTATCATTTTTATATCGGATACGTATGGCCAAAGGTTTGTAGAGCTAAATGAGGTGATTCGTTTCTCCACGAAAGGAGATGATCCAGATGGTTATGTCATTTACATGTTGCCAAAATCTATTGCTAAAAAGCAAAAGTTGACGGATATACATTATTCTGCTGAACCGCATTCGGTTTACAAAGAAAATGGGACGCACTATGCAAGGTGGAACTTCCGAGATTTTAATAAAAAGGATAGTATTGTGATCAAGACCAAAGTTTTATTGGACCGCTATGATCTTAATCTTGTTCGATATAATAGCAAAGAATTTACGAGTAGGAATATTCGAAGACATACTCGGATGAAACAAAACAATGATGCTTTGGCCAAGTTTCTGGAGCTTGACGATAATATGCTAAAGTATGAGGAGGCGTTGCGGGAGATGGCTGCCAAACTTAAGGGTGGGGAAGAGGAAAAAACAGTGAAGAATATTTTTCAGTTTGTTATGAATCACTTGGAGTATGAAATTGTCGAAAATGAAAAAAGAGGTATTCGGAAGGCCTTGAAAAGGAGGAGAGGAGATTGTTCCGAATATTCTGAGTTAATGGTGGCTTTATGTCGGATACATAATATTCCGGCGAGGGTTGTCACGGGAAAAACTATTCAAGGTGATGGTACGTTGGAAGCACATAACTGGGTGGAAGTATTCTTGCTGGCATATGGTTGGGTACCTTTTGATCCGACCCATGCTGATGGCGTAAATGAAAATACGACCTTTGAGAAAATGGAGAATAAATATATTTATTATTCCCACCAACGGCAACGATATATTATCAGTTGGTCTTATGGGGAAAATAGCAGGCAGGCTCCGAAGGTAAGTGTTACAAAAAATTGGCAACATGTAATGCAAGCTGTTTTTGATCGGGCTTATTATTTTTATGATCAAAAAGAAGATGCTGAAGCCGTTGCTGCTTTGGATACTCTGATCAGTATTACAACATTTGACTACAGGTTTCATATGTTTAAAGGCGTGTTGTATGCTCGAAAAGGAGATTTTAAAAAAGCGTTGAGTTGTTTGCAGTTTGCCATGAAGAATACTTATTTTGACATAGAAAAGGCAAATGTCCTTTATGCCTTTGCTAATTATTATGCCTTGCAAAATAACTTGGAGCGTTCCTTGTCTCACCTTGGCAGGGCTGTCGAGTTGGGATTTTATGATTTTAACCATATCAAGAAAGATGAAGACTTGGCTTCTATTAAAGATGATGCGGGCTATCAAAATTTACTGATTAAGTATCATCGACTAAATGAGTTGATTTTTAAAAATGCTAATTTTGCGGAGAAAAGACCGTAGGGATATCGCTCTTGAAATATTCTCAAATACTTGTTATCTTTGCACCGATAAAGCTAGACCATAACTATAATCTTATCCCATAACTCATGCGCAGATATATTTACGGAATTGACTTCGGTACGACCAACTCTGCATTGGCCATTCTGGATACTACTAGGAACGAGGTGGTTAAAATTTTTACAATTCCCTCTTTACTGTTTTTTCCGGAATTTCAAGCATCCCGAAAGACTTTTTCTTTTTCAGTAGGGGAGGAAGCCGTTGAAAACTATGTGGCCAGCCGGATGAAGGGGCGGTTTATGAAGTCGATAAAAAAAGTATTGCCCAACAAGAGTTTTACGAAAACGAAAATTGCTCGTAAGCTTTTTAAGGCGGAAGATTTGGTTGCGCTAATTATTCATGCGTTGAAAAAGAAAGCGGATGATTTCCTTGGAGAAAAAATTACGACTGCGGTAATTGGGCGGCCGGTTGTTTTTGATGAAAATCCGGAAAAGGATGCTTTGGCGCAGGAGCGTTTATCCAAAGCGGTAAAAGCTTGCGGTTTTGAGACTTTCTTTTTTCAACTTGAACCCATCGGGGCGGCGTTTACTTATGAAAGACAGATTAAAAAAGCGGAGTTGGTACTGGTCGCTGATCTGGGCGGGGGAACCTCTGACTTTACCTTGATGCATTTGCGACCGGATGCTGTAGGAGAATCCAATCGCCAGCAAGATATGATTTCTAAAGGAGGTATATACATCGGTGGAGATAATTTTGATGCGAGTATCATGTGGCATCGAGGGACACCGCATTTTGGTCGGGGCGTAAAAGAGAAAATTGATAACAAATGGTTAGACTTGCCGTTGTCCTATTTCCTGAATATTTGCTCTTGGGAGAAAATGAATTTTTTAAATTCTATACGGATGACGGATGCTATCGAAAGGTCTTATTTTTTCTCAGGCAAAGATGCTCGTGTGAAAAACTTGATGACTTTGTTGGAAAAAAATATGGGTTATGCTTTGTTTCAAAAAATAGAGAAAACAAAAATTGATCTCACGGAGAATGATGTGGTTCATCTGGATTTTGAGCAAGAGGGTGTGGTTTGTAAGGATGTTGTTACGATAAATGACTTTAAGGAGGTAGTCATTAAAGATGATTTGCAAAAAATAGAAGCTTATCTGGATAATTATCTGGAAGATAACAATGTAACTTCTGAGGATATTGATACTGTTTTTATGACGGGAGGAACTTCGTTGGTCAGGCCGGTGAAAAATAGTATTGTGCAAAAGTTTGGAGCAGAAAAGGTGAAGTCGGGAGATCATTTTAATAGTGTAGCTGTTGGGTTGGCGTATAGTTTTTCGGTTTTTGCTTGTCAAAGCTAATGGTTCGCTTCAAGCTAACCATTAGCTTTGATTGAGCGACTTACAGTTTCCAATCAATAAGCTCCTTCCCCTGCTTCTCCAGCAATTCATTCGCCTTTCCAAAATGTCCATTATTTTGAAACCCATTTCCTGCCAAGGGAGAAGGATGCACCGATTCGAGTACATAATGTTTCATCTCATCAATCAAAGGTTTTTTACCTTTGGCAAAATTCCCCCAGAGCAAAAAAACAACCCCATCCAGCTTATCGGAAATGGTGGCAATGACCGCATCGGTAAATTTCTGCCAACCAATTTTCTTATGCGAGCTTGCCTTTTTATGTTCAACCGTGAGCATGGCGTTTAATAACAATACGCCCTGTTCTGCCCAGGCGGTCAGATCACCATGATTGGGGACAGCAACCTCAAGGTCGCGATTCAGCTCTTTATAAATATTTTTCAAAGAAGGTGGCACTCGAACCCCTTTCGGAACAGAAAAGGAAAGTCCCATCGCTTCACCGGGATTGTGGTAAGGATCTTGCCCCAAAATGACAACCTTAACCTTTTCAAAAGGTGTTGTATTAAAGGCATTAAAAATCAGGGAGCCGGGTGGGTAGATTTTTTTTCCTGCTTTTTTTTCTGTTACCAAAAATTCTCGAATCTGGGTGAAGTAAGGCTTTTGAAATTCATCCGCCAATGCAGCCTTCCAGCTTTCTTCGATTTTTACTTGTATGTTTTGTTTCTCCATGATGTATGTTTTTCTATAAAAGCTATTTTGAATGAGTGTACAAATAATATATCTGGTGCAAAGGAAAATTCTGCTCTCGCATCCCCTACATCCCAAATAGGTCTGCCTGCCGAGCCACGCAGACAGGCAAGCAGACGCTCAATTTTTCTTTGCTTAACTCTAAAGTGATACACCCATTTTGTTACGCACTCATTTTAAACATGAAATAGCGTGATATGCAATGTCGAGTCAAATCTGTGACAGCCTTCCATAAATTTTCGGAATTCCGATGTTCTTCAAACGCTTACAATAATACAACAAAATCCAGCTGTGGCAAATATATTGTCTACCTTTTTTTATTTCTGCAATGATCTTTGTTGGGCCACATTTTTAAAAATGGCAAAGTAATTGGATAATATGAATTCGTGATAACATAATACTAAACATTTATCCCCCCGATCAGTGTAAAAATATCCGTGTTATATAGCTTTTATATGATACAGGGTCTTTTGTAATTACTTTATTTCATTATAAACAAACGTAAGATGAGAAAAACAATATTTTTACCATTGTTTTTGTGTTTTTTTTGGGCAAACACATCTTTAACCGCCCAGACTGCTGACGCTCCTTGGAGCATCGGGGTAAGCTTAGGAAAAGCCGCCTATAACGGTGATATTGGCAACGGTTTCTTTAATTTTGATCAAGCATTTCACGGCTTTGTTGGCCTGAATGTTAATCGTTACATGTCCAATTGGGTTGATCTTTCTTTGAATGGAACGTATGGTCGCCATGGTTATATGGAGTACAATGAGAATTTTCTAACGATGCTCACGCAAATGAATCTAGCGGTAAACCTCAAAATGAATAATGGTGTATTGCTGTCAGAAGATGCAAAATTTGCACCTTACTTTTTTACAGGGTTGGGTTTTGTAAACTACACACCTGTTGAAGATAGGGGGACTAAAGGAACTGATTTTTCTGTTCCGTTGGGTGTTGGTGCCAACTATGCTGTTTCTGATAAGGTGAGTATCTTTTGGCAATCAAGTTACAATTTTACTGGAGGAGATGATTCTGATAACATGATGGGAGATGCCAACACCAGCAATATGGTGCGCGGAAACGATGCGATTATGCTTCATCAAGTAGGGGTGAAATTTAACTTAGGGAAGAAAGCTGTTGATACGGACGGTGACGGTATTGCTGATAAGAAAGATGCTTGCCCAATGACTGCCGGTGTGGCAACATTCGGTGGTTGCCCAGATACAGACGGTGACGGTATCATGGATAAAGAAGATCAATGTCCTTCGGTAAAAGGAACCTTGGCCTTCAACGGTTGTCCAGATACAGATGGCGATGGTATTGCTGATGCAAAAGATGATTGTCCAAATGTGAAAGGGACTAAGGCGATGAAAGGTTGCCCTGATAGAGATAACGACGGCGTTTCTGATAAAAACGATAGATGCCCGAACGTGAAAGGGGTAGCATCTAACAATGGATGTCCGGAAATCTCTGAAAGTACCCGTAGCATTTTCCGCGAAGCCCTTACGGGAATTCACTTTGAAACGGCTAAGGCGGTCATCAAGCCTAGTTCATATGCTATTCTGGATAAAGTTGTCCGTGTTATGAAAGATAATCCATCTTATCAGTTGTCTATTGAAGGACACACGGATTCTCAAGGAAACGATGCTTCAAATATGACTTTATCAGAAAAACGTGCGACTTCTGTTATGAATTACTTGACTCGCAAGGGTGTGAAAGCGTCAAGAATGACTGCAAGGGGTTATGGTGAAACCAAGCCAGTAGCCAGCAATGACACCAAGCAAGGACGAGCGCAAAACAGAAGGGTTGAGTTTAGCGTAACGTTCTAATTTTTTATAAAAAAAACAGTAAAACTTATCTAAAGAAGCTGTCCGTTTTTTGCGGATGGCTTTTTTTGATTTGAAAAACCGTAGAGCCGCAATGCATTGCGGCTCTACGGTTTTTCAAAACGGCAACTTCCCCAAATCAACATTCCCACCAGAAAGAATAATGCCGACCTTTTTTTCAACAAAATGCTCTCTTTCCTTTATCAAGGCTGCCAATGCCACTGCCGAGGAAGCTTCCGTTACCAACTTCATCCGTTCCCACAATAATCGCATGGCGGCAATAATTTCCGTTTCCGTTACCCTGATAATTTTGTCTACATGTTGTTGAATAATAGGGAAATTAATATCGCCCAGTTGGGTCTTTAGTCCATCGGCAACAGTGTTGGTTCTTGCATTGGATTCAATCCTGCCACTTTGTAAAGAACGATAAGCATCATCCACTTCAAAAGGTTCTCCACCAATAACTTTGCAATGATGACCAAAAAAATGAGCGGCTAATGCAGTGCCGGCAATCAGTCCGCCACCACCAACCGGAGAAAAAACATAATCCAATTCAGGCTGTATTTCTAGTAATTCCTTGCCTGCTGTTCCTTGCCCAAGAATAACATTTAGGTCATTGGAAGAATGTACAAAAGTTGCCCCTTCTTTTTGTACGATGGCATCTGCGTTTCTTTGCCTTTCGGCCAATGTTGGTTCGCACTCTATAATTTGGCCGCCATATCCTTTCACGGCATCTTTTTTTACTTGTGGCGCATTGGACGGCATCACGATAAATGCTTTTACACCCAAGCTTTTAGCCGCGAGGGAAAGGGCTTGCGCAAAGTTGCCAGAAGAATGGGTTACAACTCCTCTTGCACGTTCTTGCTCCGTAAGCTGCATGATCGCATTTGTAGCCCCTCGCATTTTGAAGGCCCCCATTCTTTGAAAATTTTCGCACTTAAAAAAGACGGAGGTCCCGGTGATTTCATTGATGATTCGTGAAGTCAATACCGGTGTCTTATGAATATGAGGAGCAATCCTTTTATGACATTTTATCAACTGTTCTTTTTGTATCATTTGAATTATTTTATAGCCGTTACTTCTATTTCAATCAAAGCACCAAAATGTAGTTCTCTTGTTGGGATGATGGATCTTGCAGGTTTATGATTTCCAAAAAATAAACGATATCGCTCATTTACTTTATCCCACAAAGCAATATCAGAAATATAAACCCGAGCTTGTAAAACTTTTTCTTTTCTGCTACCGGCGGCGTTCAAAATTGCCTCTACATTTTTTAAGGCTTGATCGGTTTGTGCCGCTATCGTTTTCGGCATTTGTTTCGTTGCAGGATCAATGGGAAGTTGACCGGATAAATAAAGGATGCCATTGTGCTCGATGCATTGTGAATAATGCCCGTTACTTTTCGGCATGTCAGGTGTATTGATGATTTCCATAGGTTAATAGTATTTTCCGGTTTCCAAATTTCTTTTTATTTCACCACAAGGTTTGACAATGCCATGCATGGCAATGAAGACGCCTTGCTCTTTTAAGTTTGCGGTAGCAATAGCTGCGCCCAAGTTAATCGGTGCTTCGGAATTGCTGAATCTTTCTGGAAGCATGGCACCTGTTATAACAATGAGTCTACTGTTGATGCGTTCTTTTAGATAAGTGGCTGTTTCCAGCATGGTATCGGTGCCATGTGTAATGATAAATTTATCGCCTTCTTGTTCCTGTATCAAATTGGTTAACTTTTCCCGATCTGCCTCCGTAATTTCCAAACTGTCTTTCTGAAAAGCAGTGAGGACTTCATAATCGAAAGAAGGGTTCAATTTTTCTAAAATCCTATTGGTAGCGGGTTCCCCAAATTCGAATGCCCAGCCTTTCGTAGTGTGCGGGTAATCCTTGTCGATGGTGCCACCAGTCTGTATGAAAATTATTTTCATGTTATGTTGTTTTTTTGCAAAGATAAAAAACTGATGGTATTATAATAGACAAATTATAGTGCTCTCATATCTTAGGTAAATTTTAATATATTTGTGTTTTTTGATAATTTAAATATTAACAATATGAAATTTAAGATACTTTTCTTAGTTACTTTCCTTTGGGCTTTTCAGTCCACGCTTTTTGCGCAGGATATAACTTTACTAAAAGACATCAATCCAAGCGGTGATGCAGATCCCTATTCCTACATTGGGCATGTTGTATATGATGGAATGTTACTCTTCGCGGCCGATGATGGTACACATGGTGTAGAACTTTGGAAAACGGATGGCACCGAAGCAGGTACCGTTATGGTAAAAGATATTTTTGAGGGTGCAGAAGGATCGGAGTGTGAGAATTTTTTTGTAGTGAATAATTATGTCTTGTTTACGGCAAATGATGGAATAAATGGAGTGGAATTGTGGAGAACAGATGGAACAGCAGAAGGAACAGAAATGTTGCAAGATATTTTTCTTGGAATAGATGATGGAATCTACTATGGTTCTTATCCGGGGAATGATTTTTTTGTTCATAATGATATCTTATACTTTGCAGGAAAAGACGACTATACTAATATAGAACTTTATCGTTCTGATGGAACGCCAGAAGGGACTTATCTGCTGAAGAACATTTCTGATGATGGAACCTTCTCCAGCGGAAGTTACCCGGAGGATTATGCAGCCCTTGGCAATGAGTTTTTATTTACGGCTGAGAATGATGAACTTTGGAAAAGTGATGGAACCGAAGAAGGTACTGTCTATGTAGCGACTCTTGCTAGTTTACATAATAAGGTTAGTATGGGAGATTATATTTTGTGTTTTATAGGAAGTTCAGTTTATCGGATAGAAGATAGTTTTAGTACCTTGGAACAATTGGCATTGGTATCATCTCCGGGAACAATGAACGAACCTTATAAGCGATTCACGAGAATAGGGGATAGGGCCTTTTTTCCCGCAGGCAGTGCTGGGTTTGGTGGTGAACTATGGGTGACAGATGGTACGCCTGGTGGAACGTATATGGTTAAGGATGCCCAGCCGGGAACAGGTGGTTACCCCCCGCAGTCTAGGGTTGTTTTAGGAGATAAATTGGTTTACAAATATGATGATGAGGAACATGGTCATGAGCCTTGGATCAGTGACGGAACGAGTGATGGAACCCATATGATAAAGGATATTGCTTCGGGTGGTTCTTCTAGTTTGAACTTGCCTACTCAGATTTTTTCAGATGGAGAGCATGTTTACATGAGGTCTGGCACGCCTTTCAATCAAGAACCTTGGATTTCCAACGGCACAGAAGCAGGAACCTTCGAATTGGAAAACTTGAAAAGTTCTGGTAGCTCTAATCCGAGGGGCTTTGTTCGTTATAACGACAAAATTTACTTTTTTGCAACAGGAGACAACTATGGTAGAGAGCTGTATGTTTTTGATCCTGCATCTTTAGCCGAATTAGATATGGACTCTGACGGATTCTCCTACCTAGAAGATTGCGATGATACCAACGCTAATGTTTATCCGGGCGCGGAGGAAGTTGTCAATAATGATATAGATGAGAATTGTGATGGAGAAATTTTCATCATAGACAACGACAACGATGGTTATCATTCGGATGAAGATTGTGATGATACCAATGCTGCTATTTATCCCGGAGCTGAAGAGATTGCCAATAATGAAATAGATGAAAATTGTGATGGAGAAATTTTAATTATAGATAATGACAACGACGGTTACCATTCGGATGAAGATTGTGATGATACCAATGCTGCTATTTATCCGGGGGCCGAAGAGATTGCCAATAATAATATAGATGAAGATTGTGATGGTAGTGATTTAGTAAGTGCAACCCATAATCTTGATGATACCAAAATCACAATCTATCCTATTCCATTTTCTGGATACCTGAATATTGACTTAAGTGATAACCATAAATCTTTTGATCTTGAAATTTTTAATCCATCCGGTCAGCTTGTTCATAAGCAAGTCCTCCGTTCTAGTGCTCGAATTAATTTTGAAGATAAGCCTGCTGGAGTTTATTTTTTGCACCTTAGGGATCAGGAAAGTGGTGGTAGTATCATTGAAAATGTATTTCATGTAAAATAACTTTTTAGGCTATATTTTGTTATGAGATTTATCTAGCGAGGGCATTTTGTCCTCGCTTTTTTTATGCTCCTTCCTTCCTTCCTTCCTTCCGTCCTTCCTTCCTTCCTTCCTTCCCACGAGATCACTTTTCATGCATACGGCGGCATATCTTTAATTTAAATGTATTTAAATTTTTATAAATATAATAAAATTCAATAAAATTTTCATATACAAATAAAGATGAAATTCCCTCCTTTTTAGAAGCTTGCCTAGGGCTATCTTTGTATTATGATTAATTAAGGGAACCGGAAATAAATAAGATACCCGATAAGTCGCCGAGAATTTTGATAT
>JAHDGC010000167.1:0-7807 GCA_020627865.1 Saprospiraceae bacterium
TAGTAAAAACACAGGAATTGATTTCATAATATGGAGGGTTTTAAGTTTGTGCTTTGTTTATCAAGAAACTAATATACAAAATTTAAATGATATCAAAGATAATCCCTCCATTTTTCATAAGTTCCCATTATAATGTTTTCCGATGCCGAGCAATCAGGGTATGCTAAATAAAAAACCCGTAGAGACGCCATGCATGGTGTCTCTACGGGTTTTTTATTCACGAAAAAGAAGACTACTAATTCAATGTAAAGATCACCTCTATCCCTCCTTTACTCGTAATCACATGCCTGTTACTCAATCCTTGAGATCTGGTATTGTTCCAATCAAAATAAGCGCCAATCGTCAAGTTTTTATTGACATCATAAGAAACTTTCGGGCTAACAGCATACACAATCCTACTCTTTGTCGGTTGTGATTCCGGAGAGCTTAAAGTATGGATTCTTTCATCATCAAAAGTATAAGAAAACGTTACATCAAAACGCAAATCGGAACCTCTCTTATCATCTTTTGGATCGCCATCTTTGTCATCATCCTTTTTCTTCTTTTTCTTTTTCTTCTTTCCTTTCTTACCATAAAAGAAAGCCAGATAAACATCCTTCATCAAGTAACCCAATCGGGCAGAATACTTAGTAGAAAGCGACTCGTTCAACCGGTTAAAGCCGAAGTCCATACGCAAATCCCTTTTCTTATCAAACTGTATATCCACCTCAAGCCCACTCTTTAACCTGAAATCTATGCCGATCAATGGCGAGAATCCTTCCGTAATACTGATACCCGCTAAAGCATAACGGGAGAAATAATTGTATGTCCGATCCGGATTATCCGGGTTGACATCTTGATTCTCAACCGTAGTCTGCGCGAAATCGGTATCGAATTGCTGCTCCGTTCTCATGTTATTGATATTCAATGTCGAGCGGTAACTATGGTTCAACGCAAAACTTTCAAACCGATCCTTAAACCATTTCAACTTGGTCAAGCCATTGTAACTCAACCGCCAATTGGGTCGCGGAATCAGTTTCCGTAGTGCCTCTGGGCCATATTCTAAATCATAGGTGTCAATTTCCTTATCCGTATAGGTAGCCAAAAATGCTGGCACCAAAACATCTTGTTGGGTCGGGCCATATCCCCACTTATACCCCGGATTGCTAGGATCTTCCTGAAGCCCCGCACCTAATTTTTGGGAAACAAAAACCCTGTTATCTTCAAAGGTTTGGAATAAACCGTCAACGTCTTTGTCAAATAATGTTCCTAATGCAAAATAGGTCATGGAGAAATTCGCAACTTTGGTCAAGTTCCGATGGGCATATTCCGGATTTTCATATTCCCTATCCTTAACATAAGAAAATAAAGACAAATCAACATCGTCATAAGAACGGTTCGCTTCAATATCTATCTTGAAATCTTTGAACGGTTCTATCGTCAAATTCGCATCAATTTTCTGGCCGTAAGAACGCATCACATCCCTATTTTGGGTCTCCTCATCCGTAATCCAAGCCTTCTCCGTAGAAATTACATTTCCCGCTGCATCTCGCTCCACTTGCGAAGCCCTCCTAAACCAGTTATCATTGGGCTGAATCCCGAGCACGTAACCCCAACCGGGAGAACTCCAACCATTTGAAAGGCCAAAAAGATTCGGCGCAGCTCTAATACCCGGCACCTCAGAGGCATAG
Source organism: Saprospiraceae bacterium (assembly GCA_020627865.1). GTDB lineage: Bacteria > Bacteroidota > Bacteroidia > Chitinophagales > Saprospiraceae > JAHDGC01. The sequence continues at coordinate 1,671 of JAHDGC010000167.1, forward strand.
GTTTCCACATAACCTGCACGTCCTTTACGAATCATCATCAACGGACGCAGCACAAATCTGGTCAGCTTAGTCGGCTCGGCTTCTTTTTTCTTTTTCTTAGCTTTCTTCTTCCCTTTTCCATCGGGATCCATAGACTGTTTATCCTTTCCAGCATCCTTTTTACTACTCCCCCGCTTGCTCTTACTCCCTCTTTTCTTCCTACTCGGTTTATTAATTTTCTTGAGGTATTTCGATTTATTATACAAGGATTCAAAATTGAAATTCCCATCAATTTGGCGATTACTGTTGTTGCTGATGATATTCCCCAAATCAACACATTCATCATTAGGCGGAAGGAGCGGCCCCGCATTCCACTGGTATCCAGCCCGATACTGCGCCTTAACATCAATCCAATCCAGCAGCGGAATTTTTTTCAGCGGCAAAGTATAAGATAAGGTTACATTTTGGTCATATAATTTAGGGCGCCCCAAATCCCTGATATTTTCTTTTATAACAGCATTCCGCTCACTCCTATTACTCGTGGTTCCATCAGCATTAACGATCTCATTCGGTTCATCAATAACGGAAAGGGCATTGGCAGCATAAGTAAACTTCAGTGCCTTGGTAAAATCCCAGTTGAGGACATAATTCCGCCCCCAAGTAAACTGTTTCCGAAAATAAGTACGATCTCCCTTAGTAATCTCAACAGAATCCTGACTGACTAACCGATACACTGTTTTCTCAAAATCTCGATCCATAATCGTGGAAAACGAAATCGTATTCGGGAGCAGATTAAAGTTAAATTCCGAAATCAGCTTCAGATATTTATCCTTTTTAATCAATTTTTTAAACGGCTGGATAAACTTAGGCTTAATGGCATAAGTATAATCCAAAGAACCGGTGTGTTCTTCTTTAGTTCTTTCCTCTATAATAGGATCTCGTTTTGCTGTATTATTATAGGCATAGCTTACGCTAAAATTAGAAACATCCCAAGGCATGGCCTTTTTACCTTTTTTCTTGGAAGGTTCCTTACGGACATTGGTAAAGTTGAAGCTCTTAATTTCCGTTGCCGTCTGACTCCGCTCCTTCAGATCATCCCGTTCGACCTTTGTCTCTGCTTGATTAAGTTTTTCCTTCAACGGAACGTCCATATCATAAGCATCATACTTCGGCGTGGAAACTTCATTGGAATACAGCGCATAGAACGGTAATTTCACACCCCACTTCTCCGGGAAGAATTTACCCAATTCTAAGTTCGTGGACACATCATACTGAAAGGTTTCTTCCAATGATCTTTCCATGAGCTTTTGATCTATACTTCCCCAGCCAACGGAGGAATAGTTTGCTGCCGCAGAGAGATTCCCGAAATCCGCCAACTGCACATCCATCCTCGCCACAGCGGCCATACCACCTCTTTCGTCAAAGCCTAAACGCATTTCATTGACCCAAATTTCCGCACAATGGGTTTCGGTCAACACTTCTTCTTCATTCACGACACCGATCATTATACTTTTTACAAGTCCAAGATTAGGATACCCTAAAACCGTCACCGTTGCATTAGCATTCGCGGTTAATCCATAAGTGGCTAAGAGCGCTTCCAGCTCTGTAGGCTCTATAACATATTTGTCCTGCGAGTCAAACGATACTTCATCCCTTTTCACCTTGGCTTCTTTTAATAATCTCAACGAAAAGTTCATTTGATTGGCCAAGGGCCATACGGCTTGTGCATATTCGGGCGCATCAGAGGCAAAACCACTCACAGCTTCAGGGTTTGATACCACAAGCGGAATCTTGTATTCATAATAATTCCGTTCAAAGTCAGACCCCAAACGAACAAACAGACTCAAATCCCCATCTTCCAAATCATTCGTACAAAGCATATTATTATCATTCTCAGGGAGGATGTCCTCTGCATGCGTAAATAATTGCAGACAATCGAACAGCCTCATATCTTGTATATCGGGATGTAAGTTTTTAAATATCCCTCGAAAAGCACCTGGGGTAAGGTCTCTGACCTCCATAGATAAAGACTGCTCATTCTGTTGGATATTCGGGATAGCTCCAGGGGCTTGCTCTCTCTGTACCCCCGGCGGAAGTACATAGTTAAAAGGATCTTTGGTACTATGCTGTTCTATATTCACCGCATTCACATCAAATAAGGAGAAATCCTCTTGTAGGGTACCGTCTTGCCCTGTAAGCTTTGTATAAATGGTATCTCTGGTATATCTCCGCCATTGATTTCTAATCAATTCCAAACTCGCAAAACGGATAGCCACTGGATTTTCAAAGCCTCTCAAGTACATCCGCATAAAACGAATAGCCCGAAAATCATTAATACTCCCAATCGTATCCGTAGGATTATCCAATGGGATTTTTAGACGATACCAAACCCGATTACTATCCCCTTCAATCGCATCAACGACATAATCGTTGAATTGCATGCCGCCATTACCATCTGGTAGTAATTCAATATCATATTCAAAAAAAGCTTCTGTCTCATTCATGGAAACATCATTGTTGATGTCTTCCGAATCCGGATATTGTGTAAAACCTAAAATCCGGTTTCCTAAACTATTGGTTTCCGCATTTTGTGGTGAATTTCCTTGTGGATTATTGTAACGCCTAAAGCGATCAAAAATCGGATCGTTTTCTCCAAAAGACTCATCATTAAAATGCTGATAATCATCATTCGAAGGGTCATCTGCGTATAAATTATACAACGCTGGATTTTCTGCCTCTAAAGCATTCAAATAAGTCTGGTAGTGGGAAGTTTCTTCTGAATTATTCATTCCATCCAATCCAACATCTTGTTTATTTCTGTTGTCGCCGTTAAAAATCCTCGGGCTTACCGGCACCTGACTCGGTACCCGCCCCCATGCAGTTTCCCTAACATAGCCCGACCCTTCCGTAGGTAGGCCAGATTCAAAAAACTGTTCAGAATCTCGCAGAATATCTTCCGAGACATTTCCCAAATTGATGGATAAGGTGCCCGGGTTGTCTATGGTTCCTGGGCTGGTCAGATCATTTCCATTTCCTAAGAATGGACTCAAAATCCACATTTCCAAATATTCATAATTGGCTGCCTCAAAATCATTATTGGTCAACTGTCGCATAACTCCACCCCACCGTTCTTTGGGATTATTCAATTCCGTATTCGTATATCCCGTAGAGTAATCTGTTCCACCCGGCAATTCAAAATTATAAGGCCCCCTTTCTGACGGGTAGTATACCAAATCCAAAGTACGCAACAATGGCGCTGCGCCCTGCTGAGCCAAATTCTGGGTTTGGCGATTCGGGAAAACCTCCGTTTGCAAAATATCAGCCGTGTAAGGATTACTACCCCTAGTGCTCAAAGATTGACCCTGCCCAAAAGCGTTTATGGTATACCAGTTCAAGCGAGCACGGTTGACACCGACCATTAGCGGATCATCATTTGACAAATCCGCTTCCGGAAACTTATCCAAATTCTGAGGAATACTCGCCAAGGCCCAAGTAGTTTCGGAGTTTCTACCCAGTGGCGTTGCCGTCGTACTCCCTTCAAAATCATCCAAATAAACCACGCCTTTGTTCAAGGTCTTCCCTTCCTCATCCTGCATCAAGTTGATGACATTGGAATGCCCTGGCAGCAAGTAGGCACCTTCTGCAGAAAAGCTGATGCTTGATTCTGCCTTGGTTTCCAGCAATGGAAGCCGATCTACCATCTTGGTGATCCAAGGTGCATCCTTACTATAATTGAGATCTAGTCCAAAGATTCTATTATTAATCGGGTCGTCTCCCATGTTGACCTTTTGGGTAAAAGGCCGCTCAAAAAGACGCATATAGGTTCCCCCAATATTCAGGTTCTTACTGACTTCATAATCTGCTCGCAGCCCTAACATGGTCTTATTGTTAAAACCAAAAGCATTATTACTTTCAAAAGAAACATTCACCGGCGCTCCACTGGCCAAGACCCCTTCATTCAAGATTTTTACTTTTCCAACATTATAATCCACAATGTAATCCCGGCCTTCTATCATCTGGATACCACCACCAGAAACTCGTACAGAACCTTCCGGCAGGTTAAAAGCACCGAGATAGATTTCATCAGAAATATCGGATTTAAAATCTCCCCTTAATACAAAACGGTTCTTATCCTGAAATAACCTTGCTTGTGTAACGGTACTATCGTACAGTTCTTGATAGGAGTATTTGTTTTGGAATTCTGTATTTTCTATACGATCCGTAAGCGCACTACCGAATGGCTCCAATACGGGGAATATGATACGACCACTTGTTGGAATAACGGTTACACCCGGTACAAAATCGAAATACCCATCATTAAATGGATCTCTTTGTGAGTTCAACTTATCCAAGCCAAATATTTCCAACAACGGTACACCGGCCAATTCTGAATCTGGTAAAAAACGCTTGAATCCTTGTCCTGGATCATCATAAAAAATATCCATCCTAAACTCCTCTGGATTGACCTGATAGGCACCGGTAGGATATACGTTTTTCATCATCAAATCCCACATGGGAAGATCAACCCGCGTAGTTGTACTTTTCAACATTTTTACGATGAGCACTTCCTGTTCTGGTAAATCCTGATTGTTCTCCGGATTAGCCTCATCATTCGGGGCATTTATGGATAATTGTCCTACCCTTTTCACCTCTCTACCTTGGTAAGAATATTCATAGGCAACTCCCAATACTTGATCAGATTGCAAATTGATATTCAGGGATATAAAACCCAGTTCTGGATGGAATGTATACTCCGAAGGATTCAATTTTCGGGCATTTACTTTCTCAAAATCCTCACTGGGTACCAAGCCCCTGCCGGTCAGGTAGGAAACGACTCTATCAATGCGTTGCTCTCCCTGTGCAATCCGGAATAAGGAACCAGATTCCTCATTGTCATACGGTAAGTTTTTGCCATTTATATCCCGATCCCTAGGAAATACATTAACCAGATCATTTGTTATGCGATCCGTTTCCCCCAAATCCGTCAATGCAATAATATTGGTATTAAACTCCGTAGCATTTCGATCATTGGTGACCCAAACTTCAAGATTAATAATTTTAAAAAGGGATTGGATATTAGGGAGGCAAGTTAAGGATTGTTCATAGACTTCACGGTTATAATGCGAGAGGAAGAAGTGCTTGTTTTCATCATACTCGTCGGCATAGACTTCAAATCTTTGCACCTGTGCCCCTCCTTCGATTTTAATATCCCCTCTTTCTGATCTCTGCTGTGCAGCTACCGCCGTAAGTCGTAATCGGCCAAATTGGAGTTCTGTTTTCAATCCGAAAAGTGTCTGTGCACCTTCTATCAGCGAACTCCGCAATGGCATACTCACATCTCCGGCCTCAATTTTTTTAATAATATCATCTTCGCTAAAAGCATCGCTGTCAAATTCCAGTTTCATGATATTATCAAAGTCGAAAGTAGCTTGCGTATTATAACTGGTATTTAATTTTAGCTTTTCCCCTATTTGCCCCTCAACAGACATCTGGATGTCCATCCCGAAATCAAAGCCCCCTGTTTTCTGCCGTCCTCCAGGATTCAGCACATTAGAACTTTTATCGTTCATATAGTCTACCCCGAAATCCAACGTTATATTCCCTTGCGGGCGAATGTCAACCTTTGTTCCACCAAAGAGTCGATCTACCAACATTTTCCCCACATCTACTTTTTCTATAGGATCCAATCTACCACTCACCGACGTGGAAACCCCCTTGACCCCGGCCAATCGTTGAAAATAAGATTTTTCCTGCTCCTTAGCCTGCCATTCCACATATTCATCAAAGGTCATATAGGATGGTGCTCGGTAGAAATCTTCCCCGATCATTTCATAGATAACATACTGATTAGTCTCGGCATCATACTCTACTCGCTGCTCCACAATACTCGGATCTTCAAGATCAAAAGGGTTGGAAGAAGCATCATTTATAAAATCGCCGTATCTTTCTTCTAAGGGAATAGTATCCTGAACAGGGCTTGTCAAAACAAATTCATCACTGTAAGGGTCAGCTAGATTTGCTCCACCAAAATTGGCCGTTGCGATACCAACAAAACACAAAAGACAAGTGAAACTGAGTAATATCTTTGTTCTAATCATAATTTCTACATGGGAAGTTAAAAGGTTGGAAACAGACCCGCAGAAAAAATAGCTTTATCT
>JAHDGC010000167.1:7907-11171 GCA_020627865.1 Saprospiraceae bacterium
CAACATGCTCTATATTAACGTGGTAATTTACTTTTATTGGTTCTTATGGTTTTCTTTAACGTTTTGGGGCAAGTCTTGATGGTTACAAGTTCTATAAACACAAAATCCTAACCTCGACAAACCCTACATAAAGTAGATTTGATTATCCAGATTAGTTGCTAAAACTAGCTTTTATACGAAAAAGCACAAGATATGTTTACAGTGCTTTGTAAACTAATTCACTTTAATTTTTGACTGCTTCTTTTGAAATCATGTGTTGTTATTTTTTTTAGCCATAGCTACAGCTATGCCGAAAAAAAATGCCTAGCCTGATTCCAAAATAACCTACCCAAAAAGTAAATAAATCACATTTACAAAGCACTAAAATTTCCTTATAAGAAATGAACTATCCCAACGCTGTGTTCTTTTCTCCTTCTCTTGTCATTAAACTTTTAAGAAAGATTTTTTAAGGCCGTCTTTATCAAAACTTCTACACTCCCAATCTCAGGACTTTTACGTTGAATTGCCGTAAGGGCCTTTTCGACCCGTGCTTTGGCGAAACCCAATGCCACTAATGCTTGTAACGCTTCTTCTCGAATTGTATTGTCTTTTGGCGTAATACTTATGTCCTCACTACCAGATTCTTTGACCATTTTGTCTTTTAAATCCAAAATAATCCGTTTCGCGGTCTTTGGGCCGATGCCTTTTACCTTATTAAATGCAGCTACATTCTCACTCAAAATGCACATCCTGACCTCCTCCGCAGTCATACCTGACAAGATAATTCGAGCGGTGTTAGTGCCTACTCCAGAAACAGATAGCAAATGTCGGAATGTTGCCCTTTCGGCCTCATCGGCAAAACCAAAAAGCGTGTGGCTATCCTCTTTTATATGTAAATAAGTCAATATCTTAATATCCTCCAGTTTTTCAATCTTGCCGTAAGTCTGGAGAGAGATATTGACATGATATCCTATTCCCCCAGTTTCAACCAGAATGAATGTTGGATTCTTAAAAGTGATCTTGCCTTTTATATATGCTATCATTACTAATATTATAAAAAAACGGAAGCGAAGGTACAAAAAAAATAGTATTGGAAACCAATGGATTAAAGCTTATAAGTTTGTATTATATTAATAATTTTTTGAATTATATTAAAAATAAATTTTTATAACTAAATAAAATCGCTTTGAGTAAATAGTTATTATATGCTATTCCTAAAATTTCTCCTTAGACTTTATACTTTTGCAATCAGATTTTGCTTTATCAATTGTTTGTCTTTAATCTCAATTGTATTATCTTTGCTAAGAAGATTTAAAAATCCTGCCAAGAAGGGACGAATTATAGGAATTTATATAGTTTATCCTAAACGTACTGTAAGCACGTCTTCCGCAGGTTGCTTCTTTTAAAAAAGAGGTTTTTAATCGACTTAAATTGATTAAAAACCTCTTTTTAATTTACAAAACCTTGTCAAACTTTTGGATGTATCGTAAATTATCGTTTTGGTGCCGGTGCTATGCACCTTAAAATTATGGCTGGTGTCTTTTTCTACAAACAGTGCCGCTCCTCTGGAGCTAAAGCAATGGTTGAGGTTCAGAGAACCGATACTATTTATAGAGCAAAGATATGAATTCGGGATACACACAAAATTGTAATTACCTTCTACAATCAAGCCCCTTATTATGATAAATATATTATTACTAGGAAGCGGCGGCCGGGAGCATGCTTTCGCTTGGAAAATCACCCAAAGCCCCGTTTGCCAACAGCTTTTTGTTGCACCTGGGAATGCAGGTACACAAACTTGCGCCACCAACATCAATCTGGATATTTCCGACTTTAAAGCCATCAAAGATTTTGTCTTAAATAATGATATTGGCCTGCTCATTGTCGGCCCAGAAAAACCACTGGTAGATGGCATCGTTGATTTTTTGCAAGCTGATCCATTACTGGAACAACTCATCATTATCGGGCCATCTGCACTGGGGGCAACACTGGAAGGTAGTAAGGCTTTCGCCAAAGAATTTATGCAAAGACACCATATCCCGACAGCTGCCTATCGGGAATTCACACCGGAGACGCTTGCCGAAGGTTTGCAATACATTGCCCAGCAGCAACCACCGATTGTCATAAAAGCGGATGGACTTGCGGCAGGGAAAGGCGTGATTATCAGCACAGACATCCCTGAAGCTCAAAAGGAATTTGAGGTTATGTTAGGTGGCAAATTCGGGGAGGCCAGTCAAAAAGTAGTGATCGAAGATTTTCTTTCGGGATTGGAATTTTCGGTTTTTGCCCTTACGGATGGTAAAGATTATGTTTTATTGCCAACGGCAAAAGATTACAAACGGATTGGTGAAGGCGATACTGGCCTCAACACTGGCGGTATGGGTGCTGTTTCGCCGGTTTCTTTTGTGGATGAAAAATTGATGCAAAAAGTCATTGATCGAATAGTCGAACCTACGATAAAGGGCTTGCATGCTGAGAAAATTTCTTACAAAGGTTTTGTCTTTTTTGGCTTGATAGAAGTCAATGGTGATCCTTTCGTCATCGAGTATAATTGCCGGATGGGTGATCCAGAAACGGAAGTGGTACTCCCTCGCCTTAAAACGGATCTCGTGGATTTATTTGTTGCTTTGCATCAAGGGAAACTGAAGGAAACTAAAGTTGAGTTTGAAGAAAAGGCTGCAACAACGATCATGTTGGTTTCTGGCGGCTATCCAGAAGCTTATCAAAAAGGAAAAGAGATTTCTGGAGTGGAAGGGGTACAAGATAGTATCATTTTCCATGCTGGGACAAAAAATAATGAAGAGAAAATAGTAACCAATGGTGGTCGAGTTATCGCTATTACATCTATGGCTGATAAATTTCAGGATGCACTGGCTATTTCGCTTAAAAATGCGGAACAGATTTCTTTTGAGGGGAAGTATTTTCGGAGGGATATTGGGTTTGATTTGTAAAAAGACCGCTGCGCTTTTAGATCTTAGATTTTAGATCGCTTCGCTCTTAGATCATTCGCGTTGCTCATTGTCAGATCGCTGCGCTGTTTAGACTACTCACTTCGTTCGTTTTTAGAGATCAGATGCTGTGTTCTGGAGGTGGGCTGTTTCTTTTGGGGGAAATTTTTCTAAAAGACTATTTCAAGTTGACTTTTAGCTTAATAACAACGATATTTCTGGTTCTACTTTTACATTTTTTATTTCTAATACTCTCTATATGGCATGGCAATGGTATGACAGTAAAGTCATCAAAATCAAAGATGAATCTGAGACAACAAAACGCTTTTGGGTTGAA
>JAHDGC010000168.1 GCA_020627865.1 Saprospiraceae bacterium
GCATCGCCTGTCCCCAAGCAGAAATTTTCACCGCTCCTTTTTCTCCACATAGAGCCCACAATTCTGCTGACAGCATCGGCATAATCGGTGCACAAAGAACTGCTAAAGATTTCAGCCACCAATAACAATCTGACGAGTTAGTGGCCAAGTCCTCATATTGTGCGAGCCAATCTAAGATAACTTCTGTCGCCTCATTTAAACGATACTTACTAGGAGTCAACAAAGCCGTCTGGGTATCTATTGCCTGCTGAAATTTAAGCTGCAATGTTTCCGTAGGGTAAGCTGCTGTATGGTAATCTTGCAAACGTGCCCATGCTGTTGTAAAAATAGTGGTTAACTTTACGGCAAAAATATCATTGGTAAAAGATAGGAAAGCATCAATGTCAAAATTGGTTTCTGAATCTCCCGGGCTATTCATGCACAGAAAAAGCCGTACCATATCACTAGATATTTTTCTATTTTCCACGAGTTCTTCAGCCCAAATAACATGACGCCTACTCGTTGAGAACTTTTGCCCCTCCAGGTTATAAAAATAATTGATCAGATAATAATCACTGGCTTTCTTACCTAATTCTTCCGCAATAACCATCCGACCAAAAACATGAGAAATCACATTATCCATACCAAAACCACTGATGATGGTCACATCCGAATCTTTGAGAAAAGGGGATTGAACCTTACCATTCCGTTCTTGGTAAACCTGCCCGATCATTTGGGCATAAACGAATACATGCCCTGCACTTATTAATCGACATTTGTCTCCGGCAGTCCATTGAACACCCCAGTCCGAATATTGCGTAAATCTATGCCACCCATTTCTTTCTTCAATGTGCTTACGGACGATAGCCTGAAAGTGGGCGTTGACGCCTTGAGATGGCATATTTTCAAGAATCCATTTTGTAGCAACAGGCTTAAGAAAAGCATTTTTGACGCTCTTGGTTGTGCTTAATTCTTCTCCCCATTTTGACTTTACATCCAATAAATTATCAACAAGATGATGACTCCCACATGCCTCACAAACTCGACCTCCCATGCCACTCTCACAATCTGGGCAACGTGCTGTTATGAAGGAATCCGAAATCACGTCTGCTCGGTCTTCCGAATAGGGTAGGTTCTGATCTTTCATCACAATGCTCCCCTTTTGCCCCAATTCTTCCATGGCATTTAAATGTGCTGCTTTATACTTTTCACTCCATTCATCATCCATCGGATTAATAATCACATCTGGTTCTATATTCATGGCTCTGAGGTCTCTCCAGATGAGCTTATAATATTTTGAAGCAATTTCCTTCGGGCTAGTTTGCTCTTGCTCCGCACGCAATTTCACATAACTATCATAAGCATCTGTTCCAAACCCGAAAAATACTTTATTCCCTGTTCGAAGCAGATGCCTTTTCATGACATCCAAACGAATATAAGGGCCACCGATATGTCCAATATGCAAACGTCCATTAGGTGTCGGATTGGAACCAATTAATAAATATTCTTTATTTTCATCTTTAAAATCAAATCTATATTTCATAATTTTAGTTTTTTCATGAATGAAAATTTGTTCAAGAATTACGAAGCTGTTCATGCTCCAAGTGACTACCAAGCTCTTTTGGGTTGCACGCTAAAAGTCCGAGTACATGTTTTGCAATCCCTGGAGCAAACCGAAATCCTCGGCCACTCGCCCCTCCTGTAAAGATCAAATGATCAGCAATTTTTTTAATCATGGGCACTCTATCATCGGTGTAGCCATCACAAAAAATTACCGGTTCGGCTTGAACCGCCGACAAAACAGGAGCAAATTTTTGGATCAAATCTTGCTTTATCCCCACATCGAAAGTTTTTTCTTTCAACTGTTTCAAATCTGGCTCGCAACCCCATTCGGGGGAAGTAATGCTTAGTATAATCCGATCTGCTTCATAGGTAGGGGAAAAGAAAGCACCATCATCCGGCAAGTATATTGTTGGCATACGTAAGGTAGTAGGGCGATCTATTTTATAAGACACTACCTTCTTCACTTTCGTTCCAACATCTAGATTAAGGTCTTTAACCGTAAACGGTAATTCCCATGGGCCCGTACAAATAACACATCGGGCAGCAGTCCTAGAATCATTACCTGCCACTCCAACCAGCCAACCATTATCACATTGTTGAATTTGAGTAACTTTGCTCTTAGAGAGAAACGTAAATTTGGAAGATTGCTTAACAGCATGTAGCAATGACGTTGCCGCGTTATATGGTGAAAAAATTGTAGCGTCTCCACCATAGAACAGCTCATAGTTTTGGGGAAGATTAAACCAAGGAGAAGTTTCTAGAAGCATAGCCTGCTGGCTTGAATCCAGTGGGGACAACTCCCTGAGGCATTTCTCCTGCAATCTATTTACGCTATCCTCCCCTACAGCATAAAATATCGGGATAGCCCGCATTTTAAAATCTTTGATAGTCTTTTTCAATTCCAGATAACTGTTCCTACTCTGTGTTGCAATTTCTCTAACAAAATTATTACAACTCCCGATAGTAGAGTCTAAAGCTGCCGCATATTGCGTTGCCCCACGAGCTGCTTCCTGCTGATCCAAGAGCAGTATTTTCCATTCAGGATGTTCTTGCTGTGCCTGATAAGCAACAGAGATACCAATGATGCCTGCTCCAATAATGCACAAATCAAAATCACATTGATGCATGGGTATAAATTAAGGGTTCCACCAAACGGAGTAAATAACAATATCTTCGTCTCCCTTGTTTTCAATTTGGTGAGAATGTTGGGATTCAAAAAATAGAAAATCTCCTGCAGTGACCTCGAAAGGCTTACCGTCATAGTATAGAACACCTTCGCCTGATGCCATGATCCAACATTCTCTAACATCATGAATATCCAACTTAGAACGCACTCCGGGTTCTACAACAAATTTTCCACCTTTGAATGGCGCGACAGAAAGGGCATTTTTCTCAAAGTTAACCAAAGTGAATACTGTCCCAGGCACACTAGAAGTAGGTACCATTTTTTCTAAAATAGGCGTATCAAGCCCTGTTTTTTCGTTCATAATTTCATTACACTTTTATAGGGTCAAATACTTCGTGGGCAATCTCTTTATACGAATTATTCCAATCAAAAATTGAATTATTATATTTAAGATCGTAATAAGGAACCCCAAGAATACTGTTTATAATTTTCGCACTTCTCCACGCGGTCAGGCTGAGGTTGGGATCCGCAATACCACGCTGAAACCGAGCAACATTCTGAACATAAATCTTCTGCGTTTCCGGCAAGCCTTTCAGTTGAATAGAAAAATCTTCATTGATAACGAAACGCCCATCTTCTAATACGATGTGCTCTTTCAGTGGCTCCATAAAATCCGGCATCTTATAAGTAAAACCCGTTGCAAGGATAATAATATCTGCCTCAATAATATTTTTTTGAGAACGCACACATTCCCCTACAATGCTATATCCAGAATGTGTTTTTTCAATATCTGAAACCATCACTTCGGGCACTAACTTCAGTCTTTTTTTACCTTCTGTCAAAAATTCCATCTCATATGCACTCTGATAGATTTGACTTAACAAACCCGGCTCAATCCCATCACTCCAGATATTTTGCTCCCTTACTATCCTTGCCTTTTCTTTTGAAGGCAAGCCTTGAAAGTACACGCTATAGTCTGGGGTAAAAAATTCATTTGTAAAATTCGAGTCATCAATTGGAAGGAAACTAGGCCTCCCGGTAATCCAAGAGATTTCGTCTGGTGGCACATTATCTGCCAAGATATGATTTACCACCTCTGCACCACTTTGCCCACCTCCTATTACTGCAACTTTTTTCCCCTTCCAGCCTTTCTCATAGGCTAAAAAATTTATGGCATGAAATACATTTTCTTCCCCAATAAATTCTTGCGCACAGTCTGGCATTTTAGCTGTCAAACCTGTAGCGAGCACAATACGAGATGTTTTTAATTTTTTACTATTAGAACTCACATAAAAACATCCCTTACTAGCATCAATACGATTAACCTTTTGATTGAAGTGCAGATTGGGTAATTGGGTAGTTACCCATTGGTAATATTGATTAAACTCCAGTCTTTTGGTTTGTTTAAACTGGGCATTCAGGTAGCGGTAAATCCTTTTTTTCTGGACAAGAAAAGACAAGAAAGAATACGGATTAGTAGGATCAACTAAAGAAACCAAGTCCTTGAGAAAAGAAACCTGAATGGTCGCTTCTTTCATAAGCATACCTGGATGCCATACAAAGCCTGCCTTTTGCTCAAGGAAACAGGCTTTGACTTTTGGTAACGGAGCAATAAGAGAAGCAATGCTTAAATTTGATGGACCAATACCAACTCCAATAAAATCATACAAGTTACTACTTTTCATACATTGTTGTTTTGTAATACTTTTGTTGTGAAAAAATCACATTTCTAACTTTCATATAGATTTCAAGTCTAAAAATATATTTTCTTTGACTGTTTCCCATTCTGGCTTCAGTATACTATAGTATATGGTATTTCGCCTTCTTCCATCTTGCATTATGGTATGACTTCTCAATATACCCTCTTCTACCCCACCAATTTTCTTTAAAGCTTTTCTCGACTGCGGATTTATCGCATCTGTTTTAAACTCCACCCGCTCTAAATTTAATTGCTCAAATGCATACTGTAACAGTAGAAATTTACAATGACGATTCAAACCCTTTCCGTGGTAAGCCTTCCCAAGCCACGTCCAGCCAATTTCTAAACGACTATGCCCCAAATTAATATTCCCATAACTGGTACTTCCAGCGACATGGCCAGTGTGTTTATCAATCACAGTAAATGCATGCCGAACTTTATTGGCTCTATCTGTCACTGCTTTATCAAGATATGCCTTCAACTCCTCTTCCGTTTTTAAAGCAACGGTCATATAGCGCCAAATATCCTCATGAAAGGCAATTGACTTGAAGGCATCAAAATCACTGATTTCTACCGGCCTTAATAAGGCACGATCCGTTTCTAAAATTAATGGTTCATCAAACATTAGTTTCAATTTTTTTATTAAACAAATTAACCAGATCTGTTACACTTGTGGTTAAGACAAGATCCTGATCCGTAAATTCTAGGATATTAACGCCTAGTTTTGTAGACAACTTCGTCATCAACATCACCAGTTGAATAGAGGATAGGCCAAGGTCTTCTTTTAGCAAGTTTGTATCCGTAATTTCCTCCTGGCTAGACGAGGCCATTAGCTCTGCAATACTATTTTTAACAATACTTTTTACATCTTCCATTTTTTATTTAGTTTAAGCTCATTACCAAATTACTGCTAATCCCTATGAATACATACCCTCTAATACATCCTTGTATTTTTTGAGGATAAAATTTCTTTTTATTTTGCGCTGAGCAGTTTGCATGCCATTCTCAATCGAGGGCGTATCTTCAATAAAGTAATATTTCAAAATTTTCTCGTCTTCACTTAATTCCTGGTTCAGCACTTCAAAGCTATGTCTAGCTTCCTCCTTGTTAACACCCGGAGCCAGAAAAAGCAAAGCCGTAAGAAATGTTTGGTTATCTCCAGAAACCACGCAATTTGTTATCAAAGGGGATTTTTCGATAGCTTTTTCCACTAATCTAGGAAAAACTTTCCTACCATTTGAAAGAACGATTAGGTCTTTTATACGACCATTAATAAATAAATATCCTTCGTCATCCAAGTATCCAATATCTCCTGTAGCAACATACCCATCATCAAGGAACACGCTATTCTGTTCGGGGGACGCATCGAAATATTTTGTATTGATCTCATAATCATTTTTAATGTATATCTGGTTTTGTTTATCAAAACGTACAGACCGATTTGGCAATAATTTACCGACACTGCCACTTACATTGTTATCGAAATAATTCTTCGAGATAATCCCCGTTTCACTTGTACCATATCCTTGAAAAAGTGGCACCTCCATTTCTTGATAAAAGCGTAAAGTGGTTGTACTAATCGGAGCCGAGCCTGTCCATAAATAACGGATATTATTTCCAAGCAAAGCATGAAACTCTTTTTTATTTTCCTTCCCGATACCATCTGGATGCATTTTGATAAAATTTTTATGCAAACTCTCGAAGAAATGAGGAACCCCCATCACTATAGTTGGGCGGTCTATCATAAGAGCATGGAATACCAGCTCAAAAGGAATCACCAAAAGCGTATATTCAAATAGTATAGCAGAGTAAATGAAGAACCTTTGTTGTAATAAATACAAGGGCATAAACAGCATGATCTTATCTGAATCATTATGGTGGAACATCTGTTGGATACTGTGGACACAGTCATCAATACTTTTCTTTTTGGCCTCTATTGCTTTAGGCCGAAAAGTAGTTCCTGATGTAAACTTAAACGCCACAATATCTTCGGAGGTTCTTTGGACAGGGATTATCTCATCATGCACTTCACCCAATGTATAAATATGTTCAAAACTATAAACCTTATCGTGATTTTGAACGAGTACTTCTTCCAAATTGGAGCACAATATTTTCAAAGTATAGTATTCAAAAGCATGTGCCAATTCTAAGTGGAATTTCACATCAAAAGGCACCAAGACAATCCCCTTGGCCAAGCATGCCAAATCCAAAACTACCCACTCATAACTATTTTTCCCGACAATCCCGATCCTATCATTTTTTGTCAAATGAAGTGTATCAAACCAGTTAACGACACGACAGACATCCTTATAAACCTCACTAAATGGCTTGGCTTGTTTTTTTCCATTCCTGTAATATTCAATGCAATTATTTGAGTGGCGCATTTTCTCAATAACACTGTTTAGATAATCTACTATCATAAATTTTTATTCAATTGTAAGATGTGAAGAGATATAGGAACCAGCCCATCCTGTTCCAAAGGCTAGCACATGTTCTATAGAATCCGTTAATTTAGCATCGGCCAAATCCTTCAGGTTAACTAAAAAATCAAGACAATCTAAATGCCCATATTTGGATAAATTTTTTTCAAATATACTAGAAGTATCCAAGCCGACAGCTTCAAGGCACTGCCTCGACAACAAGGTATTTGCATTCTGTATGATGATGTGGTTAATAGCATCTGGGGCAAGCTGCTGCTGTTGTAATAGATTCTGCAAACACTGGATATAATATTTGCAATGAAGCATAGCATAATCTTCATCTCTGCCCGCCTTGTACAACATACCGTTTGAACAAGAAGTACTTCCTCGGTAGTTTATTTTTCCATGTGTCCTGTTTAGTAGCATTACGCCAGCCGCATCCCCTTCAACACCATACGTCCCTATTATTCTTGATGATGCATTAGGTAGCTTCAAGTAGGCGACTATCAATATCTTATTAAATTCAGGCCGACTTGAAAGCAATGCATCTCCCAGCGATACCGCATATTCAATATTAGAACAATGATTTCCCGAAACATTAAATATCGTTGCATTGTTTATCTGCATCCGGTATTGTAAATACTGTCCCAAGTTTTTAAGTTGTCCGGGGCGAGGCTCTTGCGCCAATAATACCGCATCAATTTCTGTCACCTCTGTACCCGATTCATCAATCATCTTTTCAAGCAGTTCCAATAACATCTCTTCACCACTGAGGCTTTGTTCAGCCCGTACAGAAGATAGGTTCAATACATCTTCCGTATATTGTAAGTACGCTGTTTTGGAATCAAAGGATTTTGGTATCGCTTGATCTGAGATATCCGCTACTAAATCACGGATAGCGTATTGATTATCTGGAATGTAGTAATCAATATAACTGATCTTTGTCATTGAGATTAATTTTCTAATAATACATTTTTAGATAGAAACAGGCTCTTTACTTCTTGGCTCAGCAAAGTTACTTGTGGCTCAGCAAACATGCTAAAATGATCTCCCCTAACCGCATGACAAATTAAGTCCTGCTCGCAATATCTCTCCCAAGTCGCTGGGGTGTTCTTCGAAAATTCGGGCAAAAAATAATGCACCTTGGTTTTCACCTCCGAAGCTGGGACATACCTTCTTATGCTAGAAAGCACTGACCGGATAGTATTGATAATAATGACGGCATCTTCTGGTTTCAATTCGTTTACAGTCTTGATAAGCTTTCGATATTTATGCAATAATCGAGATGGTTTAACATCAGGATTACGTTCAAGATATGATACCACGTTACCCCATAGTTCTTTCAAGCTTTCACATTTCTTCAATGCGGCTACAAGTGCCTCATCCTTAATAGCCTTATGAACAAACAATATTTCTTCTTCAAGTGTAAAAGCTGGAATTTTGTCATCATTAAAATCAGCTGGGTCAAAAATTGTCAATAACTCAACGGTACTTTGTATCGCCTCAAGCTGACGAACAATTTCAAACGCTATCCGCCCTCCTGCGCTCCATCCACCAATCATGAAAGGGCCTTCGGGTTGAACTGCTTTAATCTTAGCTATATATTCTCTAGCTATTTCTTCGACAGAAAATTCGACAGGATACACACACAATTCGTTGGTCAGATTAAAGCCAAAAATATTTACATTATGCTTCAAATGCTCAACAAAACTACTGTAACCGCTACAATTCCCTGTAACATCATGAATGATAAAATAGTTTTTCCTAGTCTCTTCATAATTATTAAACAAGACAAGGCCATCCGGTAATTCAAACGGCAAAGCATCACTTTTGTGCGACTCGCTTGCACCAACATAATGGGCAACATTCCTCAAGGTTTGTAAATCATAGAAGGAAGTGATTAACAAATCAGAAGTAAAGATTTTATTAATCTTAGAGATGATAACCAATGCCTTAATTGACGTTCCTCCCCAAAACATAAATGTATCATCTTTCCTGATTCGCTCCAAAGGAATTTCTAAAACATCCGCCCAGATTCCCCTTACTATCTTTTCATTATCTGTCCAACTTTCGGCTGCTTCTATTTCCCTCTTTTCAACAACAGCAATATCATCAACAATATTTACACGATAAATACTAAAATGACCGGGAAGATGTGCTAAATAATTATTTATTCCCTGAAGAGTAGGACTATTTTCATTTTCAGCAGGTACAATAAAGAGTTCATAGAAAAACTCAAGCGAATTGTTTGGGTTGACTCGTTTCCATATTTTGGCTTCCTGGACACTCCGGTGCTGAACAATAAATTTTTCGAGACTTTGCACATCAAACAAATAATCACCTAGGGCTATAAAATCTGTTTTTTCAACGAGATTTTGTTTTTCGACTTTCAAACTTAACAAATCTTGCACGTTATTCAGCTTACACAGATAATCATCCACAAGAGCTTTGATTCGACCAATACTCCAGAGTTGTTCGTCATATTTCCAATCGAAAACAAATTGATCTTCGTATTGAGTTACAGCGAGTGCTAAAGGAGATTGCTCGGAGGTCTGCGCTACTTTCAATTTACAAAACTTAGAGGCCGATAAATCTTGAAAAGAAAATGTAACCGAAGCATATTCTTGTTCCTGTTCTCTTGTAAAATTTAGTTGCTTTTCTTTCAAATTAAGTACAAGCTCTTTCAAGGTAGCACCTTCCTCAAAAACACTAGTCCACTGCGCATAAGCAGGCAAACTAAGCCCCGTATACATTTCCCAATTTGTGGTAACTCTATTTTCTTCATCCTTATTTTCTTTATAGAGCAAATTCGATTGCCACAACGTAAATTGAAAAAGTACCGATAAAGTTTCTACAAGATCAGCATGCACATCAAGTTCCTTAGCCGGAACAATAAAAGTGTGTACCCTTCTGTCGAAATTTAAAAAATCAGTAGGAATGGTATCGGCCCTCAACATTGCATTTTGAGGCTTACGATCATCACCTTTTCTTGAAACGACGAAACTACTGGCGGCTTGCTCCCATTCGAGATTAAATTCAATACCATCGGCAAGCTCTTTAAGTTCATACTGCATAGCCTGTGTATTTTTTTGTGCAAACAGCTTTTCTTTACAAAACTCCTGCTCAAAAAGTGTGTGGCTTCCTCCAAAACGATAGTATACTTTTTTAAGAAAGATGGGAGGTGCAATAAAATTTTCTTCTAACAAATATTGCTCCAACTCTAACAATGTTTTTTCATTGCTTGGAGTTTCCAGCAATTCTGGGCGACTATGTTGAATAGCCTTTAGTGTTTCTGCCCGATCAATCTGGATACCTTTAATGGACTTGAGCCGATCCGAAGAATACAATCTCAAAAATGGATATAAGGGATACAATGGCGTTGAGGGATCATTTTTTATCAGGTTCACCCATTCATCAAATGGAATCCTATTGATATCGTATCCTTGTTTTCTGAGTATGGTATAAAGTCGATTCAATGAAAATGGAGAACCATTATAGAGATGATAATTCTTACCCTCTCCATCAATGTTACCCTCAATATTAGAGATGGAGACGATCATATCACTGAGATAATTAACAGGCATAAAATCTAAATGAGTATCTTCTGAAGGCAAATACCCCATGCTAATTATCCCTTTCAGCAACAAGGGGATAAATTGATCTTTCCTCATGATTCCACTACCCGAACGCCCTAAAATAAAATCCATCCGATAGATGTTGGTTGGCAAACCTGCCGCCCTTGCCTTCAAACAAAGTTGCTCACTCACCCACTTCGTTTGACTATAACCTGTTTCCTGGTTTTTCCATTGCGGGATGTCTTTTTCCAACCTGATTTCGTTTAAAACTCCAGAAGGCGGAAACACCCAGAAAGTTGAAATAAAATGCAGTGCTTTTATCTTAGTATTTAGCGCAAATTCAATAATGGATTTCGTACCTATTACATTGGACTGCTTCAACGAATTGTACGGACGCAACCAATTTACCTGTGCACCATTATGGAAAACTATATCTATGTGAAGAGCCAAATATTCATAAGCCTTTGCAGACATCCCTAGCATCGGCTGGCCGAAGTCACCGGAGACCACCTCAATACGAGAACGATACTGTTCCATATCAATATGGTATTCTCGAAAAGTTTTCTCAAGTCGCTCCGCTGCATTTTGTCCTTCATTTTCCCTAACCAAGCAAAAAAGATTAGAGCGAGTAAATTGGAGAATTGAAAGCGCAATATTCACCCCTAGAAACCCTGTAGCTCCTGTCAATAAAATATTTTTCACAC
>JAHDGC010000169.1 GCA_020627865.1 Saprospiraceae bacterium
ACCGAAGTTGCTCTGTAAATACCCCTTTCAAAAAAACAATATCTTTATACGGAAGTACTTCTCTCTTATAAATACCTGCTTCTCTCAATTGAAATACTAAATCAAAGAAAAGATGGGTAGCATCCCCCCTTTCATAAAAATTCAAAGGGGAAGATGGATTGACAAAGTCAAATGCAAAATACTTTATAATTCTATGTCTTACCCCTTTAGACCACTGATTCAATAATGTGGATTTACCAGAACCGGGGCCACCAAGTAAAAACAAGTACCCATTTTTGTGTTCGGTGAATTTTGAGTTTAATAAATCAATTGTAGAGTGGATGGGTTGATAACGTCGTCTATCAACTATTAATTCATGATTAAAGATTGTTTTAAATCGGCCTGCCCATCCCAGTTCTTTTATTATTTGTTGCTGAGTGAATTCTACCAATCTTTCTGGACTTGCAACTTTTTCCTCGATAAATCGGCTAAGATGCACAAGGTCTTCGTTCTCCTTTGAGTATCTAATATTCCCTACACTAAACTCTTTTTGTTTATAATCGGGTTGAAAGTTAAAAACATTCATGAATTCTTCAAATTCAGAATCAAGGAGAGTTGAAACATTTTTCAACTCTTTTACAATGACACTCCATTTACTCTCAATAGGTTGATTTATTTTTAACTTCGCCCAAACTTCCGATAAAAAATCTGCAAACGAACCAATTTTTTCATTCCCATTTTTCAAATTATCAAAAGAGGAAGCAGGCTTATTAGTGATTAAATGAGGTATGATTTTTTTACTTGGATTTGCTGATTTTAGCTTTTTCCAGCTTGATGTAAGTAATGGAAATAATTCAATAAAATTTGCAAATGAAATATTTTTGTTAGCAATAGTCCATTTTACTTGATAGGCATGAATTTCAGTATGGGTTGAATATTGTATATCATCAAGCTTGCCTGCTTCCGAGTCAGCAATTCTTATCCATTCAAGTTTTTTATTTATCAAATTCAAATAAACAAATCAAGAAAACTCATCGTACTGAGGTAAATAACCGCCTATTGCGGCTCTCTCTCCAATTGCTGGTACTTTTTTTTTATTCATTGTAGAATTCTTCTTATCTCATTGCTTTAGATACTTTTGCATATAGACATTTCGAAATCTGTTTCCCGCATAATAGTGTCGGTACTACGTACCTCAAAAATTTATTTGCATTGATTTTATTACAAATGGTGCCGCTCCTACGGAGCTATAACAAAGGCTTTCAAACCTTGGACAAAATCGCCTAGGCATATTTTTCAGCATTCGAGCGAAAATCCTGAAAATTCTGCTCAAACATTCACCTTATAACTCAACCCCAGCGCCTCAATCCCCTGCACGAACTCCACATCAGCATTTACCTTCTGGTTTGAAGAATAGGTATGCAAGCGAATTTTATTTTTCTTATCCAACAATTCCAACTTCAACTTGTGTTTTCCCTTATAGGTTTTGCACAATTTTTCAAGGCTGTTTATCAATTGGGCATCGAGGTGTGCAATATCCATTTTTAGGGTGATGGACTTGGTCAATTCTTTGCCCACGCTATCCAACTGCCTTACTTCAAGCAGTTTTAATTGATACTCATCGCTGTTCCAACGCTTTTGGTATTTCCCCTTGATATAAAGCACCTCTCCGGGTTGTAGTAGCGGACTAAAGTTTAGGTAATCTTCTGTAAAGAGTGCAAACTCTAGGGAGTCATTATAATCTTGAATCGTGAACAATCCCCAGCCGGTTCCTTTTTTGCTGATCCGGTGTTGTGCCATTGTTACGATGCCGGTTTATATTTTGTCCTTTGAAATCATTGATGCGGTCTAGCGTGCAGGTGGTGTAATTTTCTACCTCTACCCGATAGTCATCCAAAGGATGGCCGCTGATATAAATTCCGGTAACGTCTTTTTCTTTGGTCAATTTTTCGATCAAGGTCCAGGGCTTCACCTGTGGCACGTCCGGCTCCTGAATCATGATTTCTTCAGAATCCCCAAACAATGAGTTTACGCTTTGCGCTTTTTGTGCTTGATAAGCATTCCCATATTTCAAAAGATGCTCCAAGAAAGTATCGTATTTCCCGGAAGGGGCAAAATATTGTGCACGGGCAATATCCGGAAACAAATCTAGGCCACCACCCAACACCAAACTCTCCATAGATTTTTTGTTAACAGAACGCAAATCCAAACGACGCATCATATCAAAAACGGAGATAAAAGGTTTCGTCTCCCGCTCCTTCATCAAAGCCTCCACCGGGCCTTCGCCGACACCTTTGAGGGCAGATAGACCAAAGACGATTTGTCCTTTTTTATTAACCGCAAAATTCAAGTTACTTTCATTGACATTGGGCACCAAAACTTCAAGCCCCATCCGCTTACATTCCCGTAAGAAAAAATTCAGGTTGGTAATCTGTGTTTTATTATGGGTCAAAACGGAGGCCATATACTCCGCCGGAAAATGTGTTTTTAGGTAAGCGGTTTGGAAAGCCACGACGGAATAGGCAGCCGCATGCGAACGGTTAAAACCATAGCTGGCAAACTTTTCCATGTCATCAAAAATTTGCATGGCATTTTCTTCAGACACACCTTTTTTACCAGCACCTTCCTTGAAAATTTTCCGATGCTTCTCCATTTCCTTCAGCTTCTTTTTCCCCATTGCCCTGCGCAGCATGTCCGCCTGTCCGAGCGAGTAATCCGCCATGATTTGAGCTGTCTGCATAATCTGCTCTTGGTAAACCATGATCCCGTAAGTCGGTTTCAGAATCCCTTCAAGCCACTCATGCGGATAAACGACTGTTTCCCGACCATGTTTCCTATCTACGAAATTGGGGATGTACTGCATCGGACCGGGGCGATACAGGGCATTCATGGCAATCAAGTCCTCGATGTCTGTTGGCTTCAACTCTCGGAGGTGCTTCCGCATCCCTTCGGACTCAAACTGAAAAATCCCAACCATATCCCCACGTTGAAACAGTTCGAAGGTTTTTTTATCATCTAATGGAATTTCATCAGGATCAATCCGTCGCTCTTCTCCGTATCGATCTACAATATTTTGAATCGCATCCTTGATAATGGATAAGGTTTTCAAACCCAGAAAATCCATTTTCAGCATACCTGCATCCTCCACGACACTGCCATCAAATTGGGTCACGAAAAGATCGGTATCCTTAGAGGTACAAACGGGAATAAATTTAGTGATGTCATCCGGAGCAATGATTACGCCAGCGGCATGGATACCTGTATTCCGAACGGCACCCTCTACTTTTTGTGCCATACGAACCGTCTCCCCTTCCAGATCATCTTGTTTTTCTATATTGTGCAATTGCTCAATTGCAGCCAACTCATCCGCCTGCCAATCAGGACTCAATTGCTTTATGGTTTTGCCAAAAATTTTGCGGAGTTTCGTTCCCGGTCTGGCCGGAACCAACTTGGCAATCCTATCTGCTTGCGGAAGCGGTAAATCAGAAACCCGCGCCACATCCCTTATGGAAGATTTGGCAGCCATCGTACCAAAGGTAATAATTTGGGCAACCTGCGTTTTGCCATATTTATCAATTACCCAATCAATGACCTGCTGACGACCATAATCATCAAAATCAATATCAATATCCGGCATAGATATCCGCTCCGGGTTGAGGAAACGCTCGAAGAGTAAATTATAATGAATCGGATCAATGTTGGTAATCGTCAAACAATAGGCAACCGCAGAACCTGCTGCCGATCCCCTTCCTGGCCCAACAGAAACCCCCATATCCCGAGCCGCCTTGATAAAATCCTGCACGATGAGGAAGTAACCATCGAAGCCCATATCCTTGATAATCTTGAGTTCAAGATCAAGGCGCTCCGTAACAACCTGCGTAATTTCACCATACCGGATTTTGGCACCTTCATAAACGAGATAGCGCAAGTAATCGGGTTGATTCTTAAAACCTGTTGGCAAAGGAAAGTTAGGAAGGAGAATATCCCGCTTGAGCTTCGGTGCCTGAATCTTGTCAAAGATTTCCATCGTGTTATCTATGGCTTCCGGAATATCGTTGAACAGCATATTCATCTCTGCCTGTGTCTTGAAGTAGAAATCCGAACTCGGAAAATTAAACCTCCCCTCGTCATTCAATTTACTTCCCGTATTTACACAAAGTAAAATGTCATGCCATTTGAAATCCTCTTCTTCTATATAATGGGAATCGTTGGTCGCAATGATTTTAATATCATACTTTCGGGCAAACTTGATGAGTTCCTGATTGATGTCTTCCTGGCTGATGCCAAGCCCGTCGATATTTTCAAGTCCGCGATGTCTTTGCAGTTCGATATAAAAATCTTCCCCGAAAAGATCAAGCCACCACCGGACCAATTCATCCGCCTTTTCCAATTTACCATGCATGATGGCCTGCGGAATCTCAGCACCGATACAGCAGGATGTTGCCACGAGGCCATCTTTATATTGTAGCAATAGTTCCTTATCAATTCTGGGAAATTTAGAATACATCCCTTCGATGAACCCGAGAGAGCATAGTTTGGCTAGATTTTCATAGCCCGCCTGATCTTTTGCCAACAATAATTGATGGAAACGCTTATCCCTTTCTCCTTTCACTTTAGAAAAGGACTTTTTGTGACGGTCTTCCACAAGGTAGAACTCACAACCGACAATGGGCTTGAGTCCCCTTTTATTAGCCTCTGCAACAAACTTGAAGGCACCATACATGTTCCCATGATCGGTCAGGGCAACCCCTTTTTGCCCATCGGCAACGGCTTTATCCATCATAGAACCAATATCAGATGCTCCATCGAGGAGTGAAAACTGCGTGTGGCAGTGGAGGTGCAAAAATTCAGGCATATTTTCTCAGTGTTTAGATGGTGAAGATACGAGAAATTTGTGGGAATCGGATATGGCTGGGATTTGAATTTGTGGTGAGTTGTCGAACTATCATATAACAAACAATGCAAATATAATGCCCAGATTACCATATCGCGCAGGCTAATATCATTCCAAGTTTTGAAACTATGCAAAATCCTCAGAACACAATTCTCTAAAAAGCAACTTTTTTAACATAAAAAACCAACCTGTCACAACAATAAACATTCAAAACATAAATAACATATACTTAAAATAGCATTTCAAAAATCTTAACTGTCACAAGTAATTCCCAATATTAGAATCGGCAAAAAAAAATACCGTTTTTTTAAAAATTATCTTGTCGTGACAGCGGCTTTTGGCAACATGGTACAAAATTTGCCTTTGTAAAGTAGGGTTTTCGTAATATGTAACACATCCCCGCCCCTCTTTCCCCACATTAAGACTCCTCTAAAATATCATTCCCCCTACAGTACCCCAACCTCCTATAGTTTTTGATGATTTTAAAACAAGTATGAACTGTAACAAGGTAACGGAACTAATTAACAGAAGCCGGTAATCTGACCATTGCCACAAGTAGCTTTCTATGTTTATTGTTACAGCACCAAATACTACGATTAGATAATTTAGATTTTTCATTGATCTATTGAAAATCTTGGAAGAGCTGAATAGTTTGTGCCGCCTTATTCTGTGCATTTACTTTTTAAGCGTATTTGGTATTCGTGCCAAGGGCAGTATAAAAGTATATTCCTTTTGTGCATTTGTAATGTGTAATGTGGATTTTCAGCTAGGCTGGTGTTGCGAAGGGATCGCCTAGTTTGGAAATAACTCGCTGGGTTAACCCCTAGCTAGTAGCCACAAAATACCAAACGCTACAGAGAGACAGACATTGGTAAGGAGATGTAGTTTAGTATTGCGCACTTACATTTCAGTCTCTTCCACTTTTAATTATTTCCAAAGACCGACAGATGTAAGTGTTTCATTAAAGCCTCCTTATTTCCCGGCATAGCTGCTTTTTAGTGGCTATGCCTTTTTTTGATCCCACAAATTTGTATGACTTTTGTAGAGGAAATGGTTTTACTTCATGAACCTACTCCGCTTAATATTTTCTCTTTTTTTCAAACATGGAGAATTTTTTTCAAAAAAAATGCAAAACATTATATTTTCACAACTAATTGATTAACAATACATTTTCAAAAAAAAATATAAAATCCCAACAAGATACTTGGAGCTAAAAAGTATTTTTTTATGTCTTATGCGTGACTTTCTAAAAATTATTATGTATTTTTGGGCATTGGTTGTTAAGATTTTTAAAGTCCAATCCTGAAAGCTTGTAAACTTTTCTTGCCCAAACCTATTGATTTATATCCAAAAACTAACACGAGTTGCCTGTTCCGAATGGAATAAGTATCAGGAAAACGACCAACATCAAAATACTTCGCATTCTCTCTCTAATAAATGAGAAAAGCAGTAGTCGCCCGACACTGCTTTTTCTCTTTTTATGCCTAATTATTAAATAACTTTATATAGCCCCCTAAGCCAGCAGAGCTTTTCTTGCTAGAAAAGATCTAGCCCTAGATTTAACCACCATACTTATTTACAAATATATTGCTTGATTAATACACTGTAATTTTTTTTAATTATAAAAGCGAGTCCCATCGGCCTGCCTGAACTGCGGCCACGCAGGCAGGGACGGCATGCCTTTGCCAGAGATGTGAATCGCTGGAGCGTTTGCAGAGAAAAAAATTATTTAAATAAATTTAGATTACAGTGTAATTAACCACCCTGTATATATAAATGGAAGCCCCAATCCAAAATAAAATCTGGATTGGGGCTTTTTTTATCTGAAATACCATCTTGCTTACAACAAACCTATTTCGTAAACAAAACTAGATATTATCTTTATAAACCAAACTCTTCTTTAATGGCATCAACCATGTCTAGTTTCTCCCAAGTAAAAGTTTCTACGGTTAATGTTTTAGCATCTCCATTCAGGCCAACTGTAACTTTCTTCTTGCCAGGCTTCCGCCCCATATGGCCATAAGCTGCTGTTTCAGAAAAAATCGGGTTCTTCAAACCAAAACGCTGCACGATTGCTGCAGGACGCAGGTCAAAAAGTTTAGACAATCTTTCTGCGATCTCTCCGTCAGATAGGCCATCAATTTTGCACGTACCGTAAGTATCGACATATAGGCCGACAGGCTGCGCAACCCCGATAGCGTAAGCCACCTGAATCAAACATTGACTAGCAAGTTTTGAAGCGACAACATTCTTGGCAATGTGCCTTGTTGCATAAGCCGCGGAACGGTCTACCTTGGAAGAATCTTTCCCAGAGAAAGCACCACCACCGTGCGCACCTTTTCCACCATAAGTATCGACGATAATTTTCCTTCCGGTCAAACCGGTATCGCCATGTGGGCCACCGATCACAAACTTGCCTGTAGGATTAACATACAGTTTGATATCTTTATTGTTGAACAGTTTCCGTACTTTGGCAGGCACTTTTTTCGCTACACGAGGCAACAAAATATCCTGTACATCTTTCTTGATCTTTGCCAACATCTTTTTCTCTTTATCAAAATCATCATGCTGAGTAGAAACAACGATAGCATCAATCGCTATTGGCTTATGGTTGTCATCATACTCAATCGTCACCTGAGATTTTGCATCCGGGCGCAAGTAAGTCATTTGTTTGCCGCCTTTACGAATCGCAGCCAGCTCTTCCAAAATCAAATGAGAAAGATCTAGCGCCAATGGCATATAGTTTGACGTTTCGTTTGTTGCATATCCGAACATCATGCCCTGATCTCCGGCACCTTGTTCCATTTCATCCCGCTTGTTCACATCAACCCCTTGCGCGATGTCAGCAGATTGTTCATGAATGGCAGACATGACCCCACAGGAATCTGCGTCAAACTGATACTCAGATTTTGTATACCCAATTTTTTTAATGACGTTTCTAACGATTCCTTGAACATCAACATAAGCTTTAGAGCGCACCTCGCCGGAAACGACAGCAAGCCCCGTTGTGACCAAAGTTTCACAAGCCACTTTTGAGTTGGGGTCTTGTGCTAAAAATGCATCGAGGATAGCATCAGAAATCTGATCGGCAACTTTATCTGGATGCCCTTCCGAAACGGATTCTGATGTGAATAGATATGACATATCGTTGTTATTTGTGATATAAATATATTTTAATTTCGCAAAGGTATGAATAGTTATAGAATTTTTCCAGTTCTGACCAATTATTTCTAGTGACAATGAAAACATTGGAGAAAAGATCGCTATTTAACGAGGTCATTGTACAGATTATCGCTGGACATTGCATAATTTTTGGGTTCTTTGACAATTTTTGCAAAATAGGAGATGGTGTTCGTTACAAGCTGTGCTTGTACACGGACTTTGGTGGAGGCCTGTGGCCTCATTTTCCGGTCAAAGCCTGCCTGTTCCTGCGGACACGCAGGCAGAACCGTTACTTTTGTCCGCTTACAACAACCCTTCGGATATGTTGTAGCGAACAACTCAAATTTTAATTTTTTCTAAAAATGCAAAAATTGTCAAAGAGCCAAAAAACTTTATGGACACTCAACTCATTATCCCAACAAAAATCTTTTCCTTGATAACCGATGCTATAAAGGCCTTCGGCTATCGTGGTAAAACCCTCAGCGGTCGGTTTATAGTTTTGGTGGTTTTCTCGCGGTGTTTTTAATGTTGGATAAAGGGGATTATTGCCCAAAATGTATTTTATATCCGTTAGCAACAATTCCTGATGCTGTTGCTCATGATGCAAACCAACGGTCATCAAATTATAAACTTCGGGATCCAAGTTTTCAGATTGTAACAACTCAACAATATGTCTATCAACATATGCCCTGTAGGCAAAGACTTTCTCCGTCGTAGGACGAGAAAGATTCCCCCAGTTGCTCCTCAAAATGCGAGCACCTTGCGATTCATAATAACTGTTGAAAATATAATTCAACCGCTCATCAAAAAGTTTATAGCCTTTTAAATACTCTTTAAGGATGAAGTTTTCAAAAAATCAAGTGACATGCCCTAGATGCCACTTCGGTGGGCTGACATCTTCTATGGGCTAGACAACATAATCTTCTTTTTCAAGAGGCTGGCAGATAAAGACAGACCTTGCCCTTGTGGATTGGTAATGTTGAACAAATGTATCTAAATTGTTACAAAAGGATAAAGGCTGATTACTAGTTAAAATCATTGAATCAAAAGTATATAGATCGTCTCAAAGAAGGTGAAGAAAAATAATGAGGAACAAGCCTCCTTGCTCATGAAAGCATAACATATATATTGCAGACTATATGCAGATTATTATAAAATAAATTTGTCTCTATTTAAACCTTGTTACTACAAAATTACTACAGATGAAATAATCCCATTTGCAAATTTAACAAAAGTATATAAATTTTGTTCATTAAATTATAACACAATATGAAAGCAACTACAATTCACGTGTGCACTTAATCTTGTCCCTGCCTTTATAAGGCGAATATCTATCTATTTTTTTTCAAAATTTAAGCTTTTGGGCTTAAAATGTACTTATTATTTTTACATTTGCTTTTACACATCATTACAAATAATTATGTCTATACTGAATCCTCAAAGTCTCTCTGACTATAAAAATCATGAAAAATATGAATTACTTTATAATCAACGATCAACCAAATCTGGTGGAGCATCATCCAACACCAAATATTATACGCTGTATTCTCAATTACCCTCTTTAAAAGACAAGATAATTCTTGACATTCCTTGTGGAATTGGTTGTAAAGCTAGGAATGCTGTCCTAAAAGACTCTGCGAGTAAAGTAATTGCCATTGATATTTTCGAAGAACAGATCAGTTATTCCAAAACTAAAGACAAGCAATTAGGAATTGAACCCGGACAGATTGAATATTTTGCCCATGATTGTAAAATTCCTCGTAAGTTCACAGATCAACCCGCAGACATCTGTATCTGTATCCATTTGTTTTGTTTTGCCCAAACATATCAGGAGTTACTTGGTTTTGCCAAATGTATACACCTCAATCTAAAGAAAGGAGCTGAACTCCATATTTTAATCTGCTCTATGGGTAAAAATCCAGAGATGGCTAAAAAATTAAAGCTATTTGAGATAGACTTAGTTGAACTGGCACCTTGGTTAGACAATAGTTCGGAACCCAGAAAGCTTCATATGAAATATCGGGATTTTAATTATAGTTCCTTGCTATGGGAATACCAAACATTATCCAACGCTCTAAAAGAAACAGGATTTACGGATATTGAACTAATACCATATACTGCCGACCCTGATTATACAGGAAACTTCGATCTGGAATTATACAATAAAATAAATGATGGTTTTATTGTAAAAGCAATTAAAGGTTGATTTTCTTTTTTGTCAACTTGCCCGGTCTAATTAATTTCGTTCTTATGACAAGTTCAATAAGAACGAAATTCTTTTCCTACTTCACCTCACATTCCAAAACCACTTTCCGCTCCCCATTTTTATCCACAAAAAAACCTTCCAATTGATCTCCTATTTGCACAGCCCCCACCCCTGCCGGCGTTCCGGTATAGATAAAATCTCCAACATGCAGTTTGAAGAAACGGGAGGTATAACTAATCAGATGCTCAAAGGGAAAAATTAGGTCTTTGGTATTGCCGTGTTGGACAACCTCGCCATTTTTCATCAGGCCAAATTCAATGGCATTCTGATCAAAATTTTCGAGGGGCTGCAAGGCACCCAATGCGGCAGAATGATCGAAGGCTTTGGCCAATTCCCAAGGATGCCCTTTCGCTTTGCATTGCCGTTGCACATCCCTTGCCGTGAAATCAATACCTAATGTGATTTCTGTAAAATATTTGTGTCCAAATTTCTCCTCGACGTGCTTTCCGTTTCTGCAAATTTTCAAAACGACTTCCACCTCATAGTGTAAGTCTTTCGTAAATTCAGGATAATAAAGCGGTTTGTTATTAATCAACAGGGCCGTCGAGGGCTTCATAAAAACCAAGGGCTTTTCCGGTACGGGATTGTTGAGTTCTTTGGCATGGTCGGCGTAATTTCTGCCGATACAGATTATTTTCATGGTGGGAAATGTTTCAACCAAACCGGTAGAGGCGTAAGATCTTGCGCCTCTACCGGTTTGGTTATTTAAAAATTAAAACCTAAGTAGTAAGAC
>JAHDGC010000170.1 GCA_020627865.1 Saprospiraceae bacterium
AAAGCTACACTGGCTTTGTTGGGTAAGCAAATTGCGGCAATTAAAAGAGAAATAGCTTCCCATAGAAAAAGTGGAAGCTTTATTGAACGATGTGAATCGTTTAGAAGATGACAGGGCTGAAATTTTTCCACTATTGTCCGAGTTTAAAAACGATACTTACACAGATTTACCTAAATTAGATCGCAATGCCAGAAGTGTCGTGTTGGTTGTGCGAAAAAGGGACTTACGCCACTATGGTACCGATAAGGATGGTGATATTTATTGCCTAACCTCTAAAAAACTAAAAGACCGAAAAGTTGTAACAGGTACCGAAAAATTGTCTTTTGACGAAAAAATAAAATTGGCCAATCAAAGGTCAGCGAATGCTTTGGGAACGGGATTTCTTTATAAAAAAGATGCGTCCGTTTATGTCGTAACTGCGGGCCACGTTATCTTTCCCACTTTCCTAGATATTGATCTAGAGGATATAAGGTTTGTCCAAAATTACTGTATTGATAAAAATAAAAACTATGAGAACAAAATTATCATTCATGAAAAGGATGTCCTGAGGCCGAAAAGGCAGCTTCTCGAAAAAGAGAAAAATTTTGAATTGTCTACAGGAGGAAAGGACTACGCTATTGTTGAGATCGAAAGTAAAGAAGGTTTGAAAGCATCTTGTTTAACCTCAAAAAATATTTCTTCCATCCGAGAAAATAAAGTACAGGAAGATAATGCTAATGGTAATGAAAAAGTCCATGAAGAAGCCCAACATGTTTATGGTTTAGGGCATGGATTTGGGTTGCCATTAAAATTTTCACCTTGTGGCAAAATTTTGAAACCTGCCCCTGTACTTCACGAGGAATTGTTTAACTGTGAACTGGACTTCTTCTCTGGCAATTCTGGCTCTCCTGTTTTTGATACGGAAACCCACCAATTAGTGGGGATGTTGGTACGAGGCAAAAAAGATGTCTATTTGAAAGATGAAAAATCCAACACTGTTATTCCGGGAGTCATGCCAAAAGGGAATAATGGAGAAATCTGCCAGAAAGTCGAATTTCTTCTCAAGGACTTTAGATTTGAGAATCTACCTAATGAATATGACGAATATGAAACTAATGCAAAAATGATACTGCCCTATGCTTACCTCGGGAAAACGGGCAACCAAAAATTATATGCTTTGTACCTTGCCTTCAAAACCAACAGGCGGGTAATTTTCCCAGAGTACCCCGTCAAGCAAGGAGACATCACCGTTATCGAATGCTATCTGGATACCCGGAAAAAAAACAACGCCATTCCTGATGTAAAAAGCTATTTGATTCAAAAGCCCAAGAAGAAAACCGAAACTATAGAAATCAGGGTTTATGATTTGGCTACCGGTGTTTATCTTTATAATATTTTGGAGTACCAAAATGCTGGATCAATTAAGGACAATGAATTGGGGAATGAAAAAATTGAAGATAAATTATATCTAGCCTATTATCTGACAAAGGAGTATTATAAAAAAGAAGTCAATGAGGAGGAAGAAATTAGAATCAGTGGTATAAAATTTAATAAAGAGGGGTTTGATGATTCCTTCGAAGAAACTTTAGCGACCATAGCACCAGATGAAAACGATAGATTAAAAACATTGATTGATACCTTCAGGAGAAATACCTCCCTCGGGGCATCAAACCCGAAGCCCGGTCGCTTCATTGAAATTCTGGATATGGATGAAGTTAGGGATATTGTCCGGACAGAAAGATATGTTTAGCCACAGCTAAAATAAAGATAACATACGAATAAGGATTCGAATCCCGACCGGGCAATGTGCTTGGCCGGGATTTCACCAATTTAATACCAAAACATGAGAAAGATATATCTTGCCTTGATTTTTGCATTTGGACTCCCCTACTTGATTTCCGGAAACGATTTGTTAGAAAAAGAAATAGATTCCCTCTACAAAAAAGCTTGGGCAACATCTTCTCATGATTTGACCGAAGCCATTGCTCTAGCTTCTGATGCCCTTCAACTCTCGGATGCCGCAAACTATCAAAAAGGCCAAAGTACCGGGCATAATTATCTCGGTATTTTTTATACCCATGACAACCATTATGCGGAAGCAGAAAAGCATTTTTTCAAGGCCATTGAATTTCGAAGAAAAATAGGTTATCATGCCGGTGTGGGTTATGTCTACGATAACCTTTGCTGGCTGAAAAAAGAAGAAGGAGATTATCTGGCCGCTATTCGATATGGGTTCAAGGCACTAGAAATATTGGAACCCTTGGGCAAAGCAGACGAACCCTCCGTTTTTATCAATCTTGCAAATGCACATCAATTTAACAGGGATATAATGGATGCCTCGAAGTACTTTCGTAAGGCACTGGATGTCGCAGAAATGAAAAAGGATTCTGGCAATATTGCACTGGCCAGTTTCAACGGGGGAAGGCTATACTACGATCTAAAAGAATATGAAAATGCTAAAATCCACTTGGATAAAGCACTTGAGCTATTCCAAAAATTCGGAAATATTACGGGGCAGGCTGCCGTTTATGACATGTATGGCGTCATCAAAACAGCGGGGGGTGAGTACAGAGTAGCACAACAAAATTTTGAAAAAAGCATAGCCTTGAATGAAGAAATAAAAGATTCGCTCTGGTTGTTTCACAACTATATTGGACTATCCCGTTTGTATACAAAGCAAGGCCAATTTCGGGAAGCTTTGCGCTATTGTAAGCAAGCAGAAATCATGTTGAATAACCTTGATCGAATAGAGGAAAAAGAACAGTTGAACAAAGAATACAGTATTATATACACGAATTTAAAAGATTTTGAGCGCGCCATTCAATTTTCAAACCGGGCAGAAAAACTAAAAGATCAGCGTATTAATGAAGAAAAGAATGAAAGTATTTTAAAACTACAAAAGGAACGGGCAGAACGAGCAGGGGCTGAAGCTAGACGGGAAAAAGCAGAAAAAATTATTCAGAACCAAAGACTCAAAATATCCCTTGCTATTATCAGTTTCCTCGTGCTGGGATTGGCTTTTGGTTTATACCTCTTGAATCAAAGACGATTGAATAAAGAAAAAGAATTATTAGAATACAAAGAACAGCAAGAAAGACACATAGACCGGCGCGTGATTCAGGAAACCCGTAAGCTCCGCAAGGAGTTTGCCCACAATTTGCACAATCATGTTTCTACCCCACTTACCCACGTCAAACGTTTTCTTGAACCCGTTTATCAGATGCTGAGTTTTGATCCGGAGATACAAAACAACCTGACTGAAGCCATTCGGATCGCAGATAAAACCCACCAAGTTTCTAGGGATATTTCCTACGAGTTGAAGCCGGAAAACATAGATTGGATTGACCGGATAAAAGTCAGTTTGCTTGCCATTGACAGAAATAAAAATATAGCAACGGACATGCAAGTCGGGAAACTCGAAAAGGATTTGTGCTCAGAAAACAAGGGAGAAAAAATCAGTTCCGTAATTTGCAATCTTTTGAATAATGTAGACAAACATGCACATGCGTCAAAGGTCAAAGTACATATTGACCAGCATCAAAATTTTTTGGATATTAGCATTAAGGATAATGGTATCGGTTTCGA
The DNA here is from genome assembly GCA_020627865.1 of Saprospiraceae bacterium. GTDB lineage: Bacteria > Bacteroidota > Bacteroidia > Chitinophagales > Saprospiraceae > JAHDGC01. The sequence goes on from JAHDGC010000170.1 coordinate 3,565, forward strand.
TACTGAAAAGCAAGCAGGTATCGGGCTAGAAAGTATCTATTCGGATGTAGCCGAACTCAACGGTACCATAAATATCCATTCCAAACTAAACGAAGGCACTATTGTTGCTGTCAAAATTCCAATTGTAAAATGAACTCAAATCTCAATATTAAAGTTTTCGTCGTCGATGATGATAACCTGACCATCGACCTTCTGGCAAAGTCCTTTTTCAACTCTTCCGTTATTGAATTTGCAGGTCGGGCAAATAGTGGAGAAGAATGCCTTTTAAAGTTAAAAAATAAAACCATTGATCTTATCCTTATGGACATCAACATGCCCGGTATTGATGGTATCGAAACCGCAGAAATTTTACTAAAAGAAAAGCAATCAAACCCACCTAAAATCATCTTTCTCACCGTTTACAGTGATTATGCCTATACGCGGAAAGCTTTTGATCTGAAAGCATCCATTATTGGTAAAAATATTGGTATCGAGTATCTGTTGTCCACTATAGAACGAGTCTTCTTTGGAGAAATTGTTATCAACCCCAACCCCAACGGTATTACCAAACAGGATGATAATGCCAAATTAAAATTTGTATTAAAAAATCTACTCAATAAAGAACAGATTCGTATCGCCTGCAAGATACGGAACGGAAAAACAGCGGAACAAATCGCTGAAGAAATGGCAAAAGCAAACACTTTGCAAAAAGCAAAAGAAAAGTATAATGCGGTTTATATCAATAATCAGAAAAAAGAAATTTATAGAAAACTAAAACCATTGTGCGAAAATATGAATGCAGCTCTGCTTGGTGCTATTATGGAAAGGAGCGGGCTTTGCCAGCCATTAGTCTTTGAAAATCTGGATAGCTTCCTTCCAAAATTAAACAGATAAGGCAAATTAAAGTTAATTGCCTTAGAAAAGGTGTTAAAATAAGTTGAGTCAACCTTTACCATTTTTGGTAAAAAAACATTTTCTAACTACAAATTCACGTAAAATAAAGGCTCCCCTATCGGTTATCTTTGTTGTATTATTCATAAAATAAGTAAGATTATGAACACACCAAGTTTAAACCAAAATCCTCCCGAAAAGTTATTTGCAGAAGTTTCCGTTCGCTCTAAAGGAGGGGTTTCTATTTTTGAAAACAAAAGCTTACCGACCTCCGAAAACATAGATGCTTTTATGTCATCAAAAGCAGATATTGATGATGCTGAAAGTCGTTTGCTAGCATTGGGCTTTGAAGTTTTAGCCCGGAGCGAAGTAGGCTTGTCTATTGCCGGGCCACCAGCATTATTTGAGCAGGTATTTCATACCAAAATTTATGCAGAAGAAAGGTTATTACACGAAGGAGAAGATAAAAGTACACCCAGGACAACAACGTGTTACAATGCCGACAACAACAACGGTATTACAGGCTTTATCAATACTGCAAACTCTGAATTGTCAGATATTATCGAAGGAATTTCTTTGAATGAACCCATGGAATACTTTGCCAATGCTTTTGCCCCAGTAAAAAATTACTGGCACCTTAATGTTCCGGCAGATGTTTCTTTAGGGATGAATGCTGACCGTGCACACCGTAGAATGTATACTGGAAAAAAAGTAAAAGTAGTTATGGTTGACTCCGGTTGGTACAGGCATCCCTTCTTTACTGCCCGAGGTTACAGGGCCTTGCCTGTTGCTTTAGGGCCGGGAACGGCAAACCCTAGCCGAGATGAAAACGGTCATGGCACGGGAGAGTCCGCCAATATCTTTTCCGTAGCACCAGATGCAACGCTCCAAATGGTGAAGATCAACTTTTTTAGTAGTGTCGCTGCATTTAACAAAGCGGTCAGCCTGAACCCAGATATTATTACCTGTAGTTGGGGGAAAAGTATCCGTTTAAGAAATCAACTCTCCGCCCCTGACATTATGTTGTCTGCCGCAATTGCCACTGCTGTCAGGAAAGGTATTATTGTAGTCTTCTCGGCCGGTAATGGTCATTATGGATTTCCAGGCCAACACCCGGATGTTATTTCTGCCGGAGGAAGTTATATGTTACCAAACGGAAAGTTCAGGGCCAGCAATTATGCTAGTGGGTTTATCAGCAAAATTTATAAAAACAGAGTCGTACCCGATGTGTGTGGCTTGGTAGGAATGAGCCCCGGAGCTCAATATATTATGCTTCCTGTAGAACCAAATGACGAACTCGACAGAAGACTCTCTGGAGGAAACCATCCTACAGGAGATGAAACTTCTCCTAGAGACGGATGGGCTGCATTTAGCGGGACTTCTGCCGCTGCCCCTCAGATTGCAGGAATCTGTGCTTTGATGAAACAAGCGAACCCAAAACTTACCCCGAAGCTGGCCAGACATATTTTACAGCGAACGGCCAGAGACGTCACCTCCGGCATGAATGCAATGAGGTTCAGGGCTACAGCAGGCCGAGATAAAGCCACAGGATATGGTTTGGCAGATGCTTACCGAGCTGCGCTACTCGCCCGCTGGTATTTCCTCCGCTTTAGAATAGTTCAACCCCGCCCGGCAGACATCAGCCTAAACGGAACGGTACCCTATTTGAAAATGGCTAAAGATGATGCACTTGTACATGTAGATCACACTAACGGTGATCCCGTAAAACACGAGTATTTTTCTGAGTTGGAAACATTTGAAGAAATCGTCTACGAGTTAGACCAATCAACCAATTAATCATAACCATTGGTTAAATTGTAGTCCCTTGTTTTTTAATGTTTAAAAGTTATTGCCAAGGAATCCGAGGCAATAACTTTTTTATAAAGTAAAAGCGGATTAAGAGAACTAGAAAATAATAATCTACGCACCTGATGGCTTCTTTTTCCTTTTTGCGTCGTTAAACTTTTAGCCGTAGCCAGGCTATGCTGTTCAATGATGTCTTTATGCCCAGGATACCTTTCTATTGCTACCAACATCTTATATTTGCCTCTTCATAGGTTTCAAGCATGTCTGTAGATGTTGTATACAGGCAAAAAAATAATTTTTCAAATGTTTCCAGCGAATATAATTTATGATGTCATCGTCATCGGCCTCGGTGCTATGGGAAGCGCCACCGTTTATCAACTTTCCAAAACCAACTTGAAAGTACTCGGTATCGACCGGTATTTTCCTCCGCACATTTGGGGATCGAGTCATGGGGAATCCAGAATTACCCGACAAACCATTGGGGAAGATGAACGTTATATTCCTTTGGTACGGGAATCCAATAAAATTTGGAAGGCACTAGAAAAAGAATCCGGACAGGCGCTTTTTTATAAATCTGGCGGATACCTACTTGGTCATGAAAATAGTAATATGCTTTTTCATAATACTGAAGACTTTATCGCTCGATTGGTGGAATTGGCAAACAAGCACAACATTAAGTATACAACAAAAACGGCGGACGACATCCGGCAAGAAATCCCTATGCTGCAAATTCCTTCAGATACTATTGGATTTTATGAACCAGATGCTGGAGTTTTATATCCGGAAAAAATCATCGCTGCTTTCCTGAAGCTCGCCGAAAAGAATGGTACTTCTTTTCTATGGAATGATAAGGTGACGGATTGGTATACTGAAGATGGGCTGATTCATATCAAGACCGACTTAGAGCATTTCGTCACGAAAAAAGCCATTTTCACAACAGGACCTTGGATTCAAGATTTCTTACCGACCGACTTAAAGCCCAAGGTGAAAGTTTACAAACAGGAAATGTTTTGGTTTAAACCTGCCTTTAGGCCTGAAGGTAAACCTGAAGATGGTTATGCTATTGGAGCGGATGCCTTTCCTTGGATCATTTGGGTGGGAAAAAACCTTGATGAATTCCGTACATTTTTTCCGACGACAAAAGATGGCACAAAGGGCATCAAGTTTATGACGGAGCAGTATGTTGAGGAAGTGCATCCAGACAAGACACATTATTTCATTACGGATGAGCAAGTGCAGGCTGTTTATGAAAAATTTGTGCATACCAGCATCAAGGGGATTACTTCAGAGTGTCTGAAGAGGGAAGTTTGTTTTTATACGGTTACGAAAGATGCCCGTTTCTTGATGGATTTTCATCCGGATTGTAAATCAGTGTTATTTGCTTCTCCTTGCTCGGGGCATGGCTTCAAACATTCAGCGGCTATCGGGAAACTCTTGGCCAACAATATCCAAAAGGAGGATGGGATTTTTGATTGGGGTTTGATGGGTTAGTTTATACAAAATCGCTAAATAGCGAAATCGTTAATTAGCGGGAAAATTAATTATGCTCACTAAACATCTCATCATTTTTCCTCCTTCTTCTCCAACTTTTTTTGTTTTTTAGCCGCCGCAATTTGGTGCTTGAAGTTTTTCTCCGTTACTACTTTTTGATTCATCTCCTTTTCAAAAGCATCTAACGCTTTTCCTGCTGCGTTACCGCCTTCTACCGCTGCATTTTTATTCTCTTCAAACCCTTGTGCATCTTTTTCAACGGCTTTATTTTTAGTGGCCGTTTCACCGAGCATGGTAAATATTAATTCCAAATCTGTCATATGGTCACGGAGATTCTCACGTTTTAAATCTTTATGTTTTTTATATTCGGATGGTGTTAAACCAAAAGTGGCCTTTGATATTTCGGCCGTTAAAATTGCATATTCCAATCCCTCCTTTACATCCCTTGCTTTCCATTCGTCTGTTAGCTTTCCTCTTATTTCTATAGATTGTAAACGCTTCGCAATCCAATCTTCACTATATCCCAATTCGCGATAGTATTGTCTTGCTCGCTCTGCCGCAAGTTCTGGATTTTCGATTTCCTGAATGCGCTCATAACCAACTTTTGCAAGCCATTGCTTAAATGGTTCCGCTTTCTTGGAGGGGATAGATTGGATGATCCTAAAAATACCTTGTGTGTTAGCACAATTCATCTTTTGCTTCCCGCCTGCTGTTTCGACGGAAAGGGGGAGTACAATTTGTACCCACCCTTTAGAAAGTTCATTATCTCTACTTTTCATTCTGCGAATATATTGCTTAACGTCCTTACTATCTGTTAAAGCTAAAACTATATCTTCCAAGACAAACCACCATTCCTCATCATGCCAGACACGACGGATTTCTTTGCTCTCGAATACGACTAATTTAGGTTGCTTCTCCATAATTACACTTGTAGATTATTCAATTTTTTGTCAAAAATACAAATAATATTTAATTTCTACTTTATAAAAACCGAAATTTGTGAGCCGCTTGCTTTATCTCTTTTTACCAACGAGAGCATTCTGATGAAAACGCGCATCTCCCAAAGGGTTAAATTATAGTTTGCTTCTACAAGATCATTTGATTTTTTTATAACTGATTTTTCCATTTTTATTGCTTGATTTTTCTATTCTACCAAAATGTGATATTAACACGCAATCTGTGTCTTTTCTCTACAGTTTTGTTAACCGAAGGTTTCATAAATTACTGATAATCAACACTTTAACTTAACCGAAAAAGGGAAAAGGCTCTTAAAAAATATTAAAAAAGCAAAAAGGGAAAAATTTTTGCTTTTAAAAGATTTAATTTTAATTGCCAATAATACGTAAAAAATAAATATTTACGTCATTTTTTCTTGTAATCTGTAGAAAATCAAATTCGAAATAACACAGATTGCGTTATTTGAGTTTTGTTTGCCCATTTCAATTGAAGTGATTCTTGCAGAATGAGAAGTGATATACGTTGAATGACTAAATTTCGACCATTTCGCTAATTAGCGATTTAGCGATTTTAAAATACTAAAATCCATTCATAGCTTAATCGAAACATCCCTATAACTAATCACTTCACCAACTGGCTACGCACAAATAGCTTTAACGATCAAAAAGCCCAAGAGCAAACAACCAATCACCACCTTACAACAAACGAATCTTCTTCCTAGCCAACTTAATCTTAGGAGCATACTTCATCTGGACAGCCTTAAATTTTTCAGGATATAGCTTTTTCATTTTATTGTGAACAGCAGAGCGAAAGGAAGGCTTGGTCTTATAATTCTCTTCATCCGTCAGGGAATAATCGTATCCACTCATCCGAGCCGTTTTGGCAGCGAGAAAAGCAGCATCTTTGGCTTCAGCATCCGCCTTGAACAGCTTTTTGATAATAGCAAGCTCCTGCTCATACAGCTCCGTTCTCAATTTCTTTTCTATGGCTTCCAGCTCAGCTTTCTTTTCCTTGCGCTCTTTTACAGCTTTCTTTTTGGTAACCGCTTTCTCTTTACTGTTTGCTGCAACATCAAATAGGCGAGTTTGCTGCACCATCTTATTGAGGTACCCGCCGACATTGGGGATGCTCTCCCCTTTTTCCAGCCGATTTAGGGTATACTGGACGCCATTTACGACCTGCTCCTCCGGATAATCTTGCAGCCACTTCTTCAGGGTTGCTGCACTGATCCATTTTTTCACTTTCGGGAAAAGTGTTTCAAAAGGAGTATTTTCAGTGGTCACAGGTTCAGAATTAGTCGCATTTTCGGGGTTTTCCCCAATAGTTTCTCCGCCCAGATTTTGGGAGACAATGTAAAACCTTATTTTCGACACTGCCCTACCCTTTTTAATGGCTTCATAGGTAAAACTGATGTCAGTATATTGCTGGAGATCTTTTTTCGCCTTTTCGATGACCCTTTCCCTAAAATGACCATAAAGTTTATACTTGTCCTGAATCCCCAATATTTCCTTCAGCTCGACAATATCAAAAGTCCGTTTCTTGATATTTTCATATTGCTTCAGCAACTCGTATATCCTGATAGAATAAGTACTGGGTAACTTCAGAATATTCCGAACATCGTATACCGTAAATTGCGATTTAAGCTGTAGTAAGTAAGGTTTTATAATCGGATGAAACGAAATTTTGATATAAAGATGATCTTCTCGCATTTTTCTACCATCGCCAACAGCACCATCCAACCCCGCAATGACAGGTGTTTCAAAGAATCTTTTTACACCATCTTCCTCATAAGGAATGTAAAAGGTTTTTTTCATCAGCTTCTTGGCTCCCAATTTCAAATATTCGTAAGATTCCTTATTTTTATGCAAGTCAAAATCCGCCACCACCTCCTTGAGATAGATTTTATAATCCTTAAAATCCTCATCGTCTTTCCTGATCATCGTGAGCATCTTGGTAAATAGGCGGGTTTCCCAAATATCAAATTTGTATCGGGCTTCCACCAGATCATTAGATTTCCTGATAAGTTTTACGATTCCTTTGTCCATATCATAATTGTAGCGTCGTAATGCCTACGACGTTTTTGTAATGTTTATGATTTCTATAAAGCACCTAAGAGTTCAAAAAGGAACGTAGTTCCGACTCCGTTTGTCACCTAATTGTAGGGTCAAACATCCGGTTCCTTAAGCCTTTTCCGAGTAGCATCCTGAAACGGAATAGTATCCAACCAATTCCGAGCCTCATCAATGTTATCCGTGATTTTACGGATATGGAATTCCAGATTCTTCCGATCAAACTCCCGACGCATAAGCTCGTTAAAGGCCTTCATCATCCAAACCTGAA
>JAHDGC010000171.1:0-1305 GCA_020627865.1 Saprospiraceae bacterium
ATAATTTTACCATAAATATTTGGGATTTTGGTGGGCAAGAAATCTATCATGCGACCCATCAATTTTTCTTGACCAAGCGATCTTTGTATATTTTATTGGACGATACCCGCAAGGATGCTAAGTTTGATTATTGGCTACAAACCGTAGATTTTTTTGGAGATGGCAGCCCTTTGTTATTGGTACAAAACCAAAAGGGAGATCGGAGCAAGGATATTGATCTGGCGGGCATGAAGGGGCATTATGATTTTATCAAAGATAAGTATGATACCAATCTAGAAACCAAAAGAGGACTACCACAGATAAAGGATGCTATTGAGCATTATATCCAACAACTGGAACTCGTTGGGCAGGTATTGCCCAAGCAATGGTTGGTTATCCGCAGGGCATTGGAGGCATTGTCCAAAAAGGAGCCTTATATTTCGGAAAGTCAATATCTGGATATTTGTGCGGAACATGATATTCCGGAAAAGGAAAGGGCCTTAAACCTGAGTGCCTACCTCCATGACCTTGGGGTGTTCCTTCATTTTAAGGATGACTTTGCCTTGAAGAAGTTGGTTATCCTGAAAAATGAATGGGCAACAGATGCTGTCTACAAAGTGTTGGATCATGAACCGATAAAGAAAACAAAGGGACAGTTTTCGGTTATGGATTTGGAGAACATTTGGGCAGATAGTACCTATTGTGATAAACATAATGAACTGCTGGCCTTGATGCAAAAGTTTGAATTGTGCTATCAATTGGATGTGTGGAAAGGGACGTATCTGGCTCCGCAATTATTGCCAGAGGAAAAGCCAATAGCACATCAATGGGACGAACAGGATAATTTGCAACTGCGCTACCGGTATGGCTTTATGCCCAAGGGCTTGTTCAGTCGCTTTATTGTTCGGGCGAATCGTTTTGTAAAAGACATCTCTAAGGCTTGGAAAAAGGGGGCTATTTTGCAAAAGGAAAATACCTTCGCAGAGGTTATTGAAACGTATGGAGAAAGGGAAATTGTCCTTCGTACGAAGGGCGCTTTTCCAAGAGACTTTATGACCATTCTAAAAGATGAGTTTGACAGTTTGCACGACACTTTCGAGAATATTAAGGTGGCCACCTTGATTCCTTGTAATTGTGGGACTTGTGTTGGGGAGAAGGTACCGCATTTTTATGACCATAAAGAATTGAAGGAGAGATTGGAATTTGGGAAGTCTACTATTGAGTGTAAGAACAGGCCTTTTCATAATGTGCAGATTTGGAGTATGTTGGATGCGACTTTGTCTAGGGTAAAACCGGCAGACAAGCGCAAGACGGGGCGGCCAGTGG
>JAHDGC010000171.1:1315-11024 GCA_020627865.1 Saprospiraceae bacterium
TTTCATTTCTTATGCCCACGAAGATGAAACCCATAAAGACGAGCTTCGAAAGCATTTGAAGCCGCTGGAAAGGGATGATAAGATTACGGTTTGGGATGATCGGCATATTAATGCGGGGGCGGAATGGTATAATGAAATTTTTACGGCTTTGCATGCGGCCGATATTATTTTACTATTGATTACGCCAGATTTTATGGCTTCTGATTTTTGGTTGGTAAAAGCGATCGCAAGGCATGAGGATGAAGCGGATCACGTCAAGGTAATCCCAGTGATTGTGCGGAATTGTGGTTGGCAGCAATCTTCGTTTCGGAAATTACAGGCGGTGCCGAAGGATGGGAAAGCCGTTGTGCTTTGGGAGGATCAGGATACGGCTTGGGTGGATGTGACCGCACAGGTAAAGCGGGTTGTAGAGAACTTTGAAGAAAATAGATATTGATTAAGCCCATAAATCCGCATTAATATCGAAAAAGTAAGCAATACAGCAGAACATTGCCTATATTTGTGGTTTTTTATATGTTAACGTAGTGGTTGGCAATTTATGCAGAAACAATTTGCCCAAATCACGTAAACTAAAATAAATTATCACAATATAATGACAGCATAATTGCTTTTTTTACAGTTTCCATTGTTTTTTCTTTTTTATGCTCCATCTGGGAAGCGGTTTTATTGAGTATTCCGCCCTCTTTTGTGCAAACCAAGCTCAATGAGGGCAGCCCTGTAGGGCCAAAGCTCAAGGAGTTTAAAGATAATATTGATAAACCTTTGGCGGCTATCCTTACCCTGAATACCATTGCACACACGGTAGGTGCTATCGGTGTAGGTGCTGCCGCAACAAATATATGGCCCGATAATGAACTCATGACGGCTGCCGTTGTTCCAGTTTTGATGACGATGGCCATTTTGATCCTTTCGGAGTTGATCCCTAAAACCTTGGGGGCAAACTCTTGGAAGCAGCTCACAGGTTTTACCGTAAAATCTTTGGATTGGATAATCAAACTTCTTTTTCCATTGGTTTGGCTGGGTCAGGTGATTACCAAGTCGCTTAAGAAAGATAAATCTAAGAGTGTGTTGAGTCGGGCCGACTTTAGTGCAATGGCCGATCTCGGGGAACAGGAAGGAATCTTTAAGGATGGCGAATCTTTGATTATCAAAAACTTGCTTCGTTTTAAGGATATTACCGCAGAGGATATTATGACACCAAGAACGGTGGTGAAAGCTGCTCCTGAAACAACAACGATCCGAGATTTTTATGAAGCCAATAAGAATTTGCGTTTTTCTAGGATTCCAATTTATCGGGAGTCTAAGGATCAGATCAATGCCTATGTCTTAAAGGATCATTTGTTACAGTATTTGATTGATCATCAGGGTGGAAATGGCAAGACTTTGGCTGAGGTGAAACGAGAGATTACAATTGTGAATGAAAAGATTTCTATTGCGGAGTTGTTCAATACCATGATGGAGAAACGGGAGCATATTGCTTTGGTGGTGGATGAATTTGGTGGTATGGCGGGTATTGTTACCATGGAGGATGTTATCGAGACCTTGTTGGGGATGGAGATTTTGGACGAGTCGGATAATATTGCGGATATGCAGGCACTGGCGCGTAAGAATTGGGAGAAGCGGGCGAAGGATTTGGGGATTTTGGAGGAAAAGGAGGGGTAATTCCAGAGGTCAGAAGTAGCAAGTCTTAGACCTGCCTGTCAAGCAGGTCTAATGTCTAATAACCTGCCTGTCCTGCGAACACGCAGGCAGGTCTAACATCTAATTTGATTCATGAACACTTTTTCCGCACTAGACAGATCTACTTACATAGACCAACTTAAGGATAATACTTTTGATCTGCTCATTATTGGTGGTGGCATTACCGGAGCAGGAATTGCGCTTGATGCTGCAACACGAGGCTTGAAGGTTGCCTTGGTGGAGAAATTGGATTTTGCATCTGGTACCAGCGGGCGTTCGACCAAACTTATACATGGCGGATTGCGCTATTTGAAGCAGCTTGACATCGGGCTGGTTCGGGAAGTCGGTAGCGAGCGGGCTATTGTGCATAAATTGGCGCCACATTTGGTTACGCCAGAAAAGATGTTGTTGCCGCTTATAGAGAATGGCACTTATGGTTATTTTGCGACTTCGCTGGGCTTGAAAGTTTATGATGTCCTTGCTGGCGTTGAGGGAGATGACCGTCGAACGATGCTTTCCAGGGAAGAGGCTATTAAAAAGGAGCCTTTGTTGCGAAAAGATTTTCTAAAGGGAGCCGGCTACTATGCAGAGTATAGAACGGATGATGCGCGCCTTACGATTGAGGTAATGAAAACAGCGGTGCGGCATGGTGCGGTTTGTTTAAATTATTGCAAGGCAACAAAATTTATTTATGAGCAAGACAAGGTAATTGGAGCAGCTTGTTTGGATGAATTTGGCCAACAAGCCTTCGATATTAAATCGCGTTTTATCGTGAGTGCTGCCGGCCCTTGGGTAGACAACCTTAGAAAAAAAGACAAATCCCTTTCTGGCAAACACCTTTTCCACTCTAAAGGGGTACATCTTGTTGTGCCTAAAGAAAGGTTTCCTTTACAACAAGCTGTTTACTTCGATGTTCCGGATGGCCGGATGATGTTTGCGATTCCTCGCCAAACCATTACCTACATTGGCACGACGGATACCAAATTCGAGGGCGACATCAATCGCATTAGAACCAACCAAAAAGATGTAGACTACTTGTTGGACGGGGTTAATAACATGTTCCCAGATGTCAAACTCAACTATAATGATATTCTATCGACATGGGCAGGTGTTCGGCCATTGATCCATGAAACCGGCAAATCTGCATCTGAACTTTCTCGCAAAGATGAAATTTTTGAATCTCCTTCAGGATTGATTTCTATTGCTGGTGGGAAGTTGACCGGATATCGAAAAATGGCAGAGCGAATTGTTGACCTTGTCGCAAAAAGATTTTGTAAGCAATTTGATAAAGACATTCCAGATTGTAAGACAGATGCGGTTGTCTTGATGAAAGATCCATTGAAAGATACCGATGAGGTGCATGATTTTTGTAACAAAGAAATTTTGGCCAAGGTAAAGGCAAAGGGCTTAAAAGCAGAAGCAGCGACCTATCTTGTTTTGAATTATGGTAAAAATGCAACGACCATTTTGGACAATATGAAAGCTACCGAAATGGCTCCTGAAATTGCATTAGCCTTATCAGAATTGCATTTTGGCATACATTATGAAATGGTATTACATCCGAATGACTTTTTTGTAAGGAGAACAGGACGCTTGTTTTTCAATATAGATTCTGTATACAAATTGAAAGATCTTGTCCTTGACGAGATGAGAAAACAATTTCAACTACCGAACGAACTTGCCGAGAAATATGCAGCGGAAATTGAATTGGCTTTGGAAGAAGCTACCCACTTTCCAGTAGACGCTGTTAAAGAAAACGTTTAATTTATGGATCAGAAAACAGACCTCAAGGATACAAAAAATGAAATAAAGCCCACAGAAGAAAAACCGGAAAAAGTTGATCCTAAAATTGGCTTATCCAGAATGCCCATAGTGGAAATGGATGAAGTCAATATTGTAGATACAGAAACCCATGCTCGGTACATGGATGTGTTTACGATGCACATTCCCGATATTATTTTTCAGGCAGAACGAAAAGATCATATTTTTTATTTTTCTTGTCAGAATGGTCTTTCCCTGAAAATTGCGGTGCTTTCTCCAGTGATATTTTCTTGCACTTATGCGAAAAGTAATGTTTTTGAAGAACATTTTTCCTATGCGATTGCCCCTAACTTCCAAAAAGAAGAAACGACCATCTCATTTGAGGAAAGGGATGATTTTTTCAACATAAAAACGGATGTCCTTACTTGCCGCATTGCTAAAAAAGGGATGCTGGTTTCTTTTTACGATGCCAAGGAGAATTTACTTTGTGAGGATGCTGAATCCTTTGCCTGTAAATCTACAATCTTAAAAGGAGATGCACACCTTTCTGTAAAAAAGAAGGTGTTTAAAGATGAAATGTTTTTCGGACTCGGGGATAAAAGTGGTTTGCAAAACTTGCGAGGACAGAAGTTACAAAACTGGTGTACGGATGCTTTCGCATATTCCGAAACTTCCGACCCACTCTATCGCGCAATCCCGTTCTATTATAGTTTGCACAATGAAAGAGCTTACGGGATTTATTTGGATAACAGCTACAGAAGTCATTTTGATTTTGATGAAAAAAAACAGGGTGTTTGCGAAATCGCTACAGAAGGCGGCACCATGTCTTATTATTTTATCCATGGCCCAGAATTGATAAATGTTACCCGACGGTATGCCAAGCTTACGGGGACACATGAACTGCCTCCGAAGTGGGCTTTGGGATTTCATCAATGCCGTTGGAGTTATTATCCTGAAAGCCGCGTCAGGGAAGTTGCGGAAGAATTTCGTTCGAGGAAAATCCCTTGTGATGCTATCTATCTGGACATTGATTACATGGATGATTATCGTTGCTTTACTTGGGAAGCGGAAGCCTTTCCCGATCCGACAAAATTGATTGATGATCTGAAAGAAGAGGGTTTTCACACCATTGTGATGATTGATCCAGGCATATCAGCAGAGAAAGGCTATCATGTTTATGATGATGGCATGGTAAAAAATGTTTTCTGCCGTCGTACTTCTGGCGAACTCATGGAGGCACCGGTTTGGCCCGTGAAATGTGTTTTCCCAGACTTTACCAATCCCGAAGTGCGTCGGTGGTGGGGAGAATTGTATCGCAAACTTTACCTTGAAAATAAGGTCAGTGGGTTCTGGAATGATATGAATGAGCCGGCTGTATTCAAAGTGACCCGACTGACCTTTCCGGACAATGTTTCGCATCATCACGACGGCCATCCTTGTGACCATCGGAAGGCACACAACATATATGGGATGCAAATGTCTAGGGCGACAACAGAGGGATTGAGAAAATTAAATGCGACAAAAAGACCTTTCTTGCTGACTCGTGCAAGTTTCTCTGGTGGGCAACGGTATGCCGCTGTTTGGACAGGAGACAATGTTGCCACTTGGAATCATCTTGATATTGCCAATAGACAATGTTTGCGGCTTGCGATTAGTGGTTTTTCTTTTAATGGTACGGACATCGGTGGTTTCGTAGATCAACCCGATGGAGAGCTTTTTGTACGTTGGTTGCAATTGGCTATTTTCCATCCTGTATTTCGGGTGCATTCTATGGGAAACAAGGATGATGGTTCTGCTGGCGTTGATGAAGAAGAGGTTAAACTTCGGGAAGAAATGAATAGGTTGGATCAGGAGCCTTGGTCTTTCGGAGAACCATACACAAAGCATGCACGTGGCGCTATAGAATTACGCTATCAACTGCTGGCATATATTTACCATACCTTCTGGGAGCATACACAAGATGGGAGTCCGGTATTTTATCCGATGAGTTTTTACGATCAACATGATGAGGAATGCCTCGATCAGATACAGCAATTCATGTTTGGAAAAACATTGTTGGTGCACCCTATACTTCGTCCCAAAGCCAAGAGCCAAACGGTGTATTTACCCAAAGGTGGCTGGTACCATATCTGGTCGGGATACTATTTTGAAGGTCGCAGATATGTCCGCGTGAATACAACTTTAAAAAACATTCCTATTTTTGTAAAAGAAGGAAAGGTGCTTCCGGTCATGCCCGTGATGCAATATACTGATGAGGTTGTTCCAGAACAGATCCGGATGCATGTTTATTATAAAAATGGGATGGAAAGCTCTACTTTTTATGAGGATGATGGCGAGGGATATGCTTATCAACAAGATGGATATACCCTTAGAAAATATGAGGTGGCTGGAACGAAGAAAAGCTTGAAGTTGGTACAGCAAATAGAAGGCAACAGGGCAGATACTTATAATACGATTAAATTGGAATTTATAGGGATTAATTTTGCAATTCAATCCTGTAAGGTGGATGGTAAAGTCCATGATTTTGATGTGCATAAACTCGAAGGCACGGCCTTGTATACCATGATTGTGCCGGCTCGTTTTGGGTCAGTTCTTCTTGAGGGGTGATATATCAAAGCTACTGGTTAGCTTGAAGTTAACCAGTAGCTTTGACAACAAACTATTCCACAACAATCTTCCGAGTAAGTAATGTGCCATTCTTTCTAATGATTACCGTGTAGATACCGGTAGATAATCCTGAAATATCTTTAGCAAAGGTATTCGCCCCCTGTTGTAAATACCATGTTTCTTGGCGAACAAGCTTTCCGGTAAAATCCATCAGTTCAAATACCGCCTCACCTGCTCTTTTATTTTCAAGACTTACAGAAAAATACGTATTGGCTGGATTCGGTTGGACTTTAAACTGATCTATCCCTGTAACTTTTAAAGCTTCTTGTGTCGAAGTACCTGGTACTGTAAACAATTCCTGCTCATCAACATTCATACAATAATCAAATGCAATGGCCCCCGTACAGGCAATCCCAACCGTGCTAATATTATCATTGATGAAACTGATCGTCTCAATAAAACTCTCTATTGAGGGAGAATCTGTTCCTAAAATTTCAACTAAGCCTAGGACATCTGCAAAATTTTGAACATCATCCCCTGTAGGAAAAGTTCCCTGTATGGTACCGCATGCACCAGCGAAAAAAGTATTGACAATATTACAACAAAGTGGAGCCGTATTGATAGCATCTACCAAAATCTGAATGGATTCAATGTTATAGCAAATTGGCGTGACCGCGAAATTATTCCCTCCTGAAACAAATTCCCCTAGCGTAAAGGAACTCATTGTCGAAATGCCAACAATTCTAGCCCCAGTAGCATCTTGGTCGTCAAGGTCTGTAATGATGTATTCCGTTTGCAGGTCAGTACAGTCGTCTACGCCTACACATCCAGAGGGTTCAAGGGTGATATCAATTGGTGTATCAAACATTACTTCTGTTTGTCCAAAAGCCATAAAAGCAAGACCTGTAAAAAATAATGGGAGTATTTTGGAAAGCATTTTAATCATGTTTTTTTATTTAAATAGCTAGTTATAAAAGTATATTCTATTCTAAGAACGAATTCATTTTTCAAAATGTGACAATTACAATACATTAGTACACATAAAAAAAGAGTTAGCTTGCTGTAAACTAACTCTTTTTTTATAAAAAGGATAAACTAATTATCTTTTCATCACTTTAGATATCGCTTTTTTAGTATCGCTGGTAATAGAAACCATGTAGATACCGGTATCAAAAGCAGACATATCTTGCATGAACGTATTTTCTCCTTGGTATGCATTAACCACTTGACGAGAAACTTCCTGGCCCAAAGTATTCACAACAGAGATCGTTACTTCTTCACTTGTTGTTTCTGTATAATTGATGGTTAGTACATCATTTACTGGATTAGGAGCTACCATAAGGTTATCAAAACCTTTAAGATTTTTCACACTGACAGACTCCAAAATGTAAGGAACACTATCATTAACATCGATGCAGTATCCCAAAGAAGTTGTTCCTGCGCAGAAAAGCATCAAAAGGCTGATGTTATCATTTACTTGTGATGCGATAAATTCAAATTGTTGGATAGACAAAGAAGAACTTCCAAATGCTGCAATTACCGCCAAAACATCATTTAAATCCTCCACCTCATCTCCACTTTGGTATAAAGCAGTAATACCTTCACAGATACCATCGCCCAATTGGTTTACACCAGAACAACATACTGTAGAAGCATTCAGTCCATCTACCAACAATCTTACAGCAGCGATATCGTAGCAAACAGGAGTAACGGCAAAGTTGGTCACACCATCTAAATTTTCGGCAGCTATTACACTATTCAAGGTAAAATTATTTGCCTGAGAAGTACCGAGGATTTCATTTCCTAAGCTATCTTCAGCAAGAACATCCAAATTTGTAATAAAATATTCTGTAGTAAAGTCACCACATTCTGTAAAACCACCAAAACAAGTACTAGGAGTGATCGCAATATCTAACGGTGTATCTGCTGTAACAACGTCCTGGGCATGAAGTCCAGTAAAAAAAAGAGCAGAAAACATAAAGAAGGTAAATAATTTTTTCATAATTAAATTTGTTAATTATTAATTTTGTTTTTTAAAAAATGCAAATATAATCGTTGTATTTCTGAAAAATAAGAAATACAAGCATTTTTGTAAAAATGGAGAATTTTAATAGCCAATGTCAGTGATAAAATATGGAATTGATCGTAAAAGTAGCCAATATTTTTATTATTATGGCCAAGTTGAGCAAAAAGCTATCTAAATTTAACATATTGGGTTAAAAATGTCTCTTTTCTGCTCATATCACGCTCTAAAAAGCAAAAACAATCATTTAGTTGATGAAAATACCGAACAAATTTATCGCAATTTTAGTGTTGTTCTCCCTGAATATTTACTGTTATGGACAACAAAAATATACCCTCAGTGGCTATGTTAAGGATCAAGCAACTGGGGAAACCTTGATTGGTGCCAATATTTACAATAAAAAAAAACCTACGCAGGGAAGTGACTCTAATGTCTATGGTTTTTATTCCATGACACTGGAAGAAGGAAATTATACCATTCTTTGTTCTTATCTGGGTTATGGAGAGGAAGCACTGGAAGTCGAATTGAATGAGGATAAAAGAATCAACTTTGAATTAAAGGAAGGCATTACCATCGAAGAAATTATCGTTACCGCAGAGGAAAAAGACAAGAATGTCGAGAGCACCGAAATGGGTAAGGTGAACCTCAGTATTGACAACATTAAAACCCTCCCCGCCCTGATGGGTGAAGTAGATATCCTCAAGACCCTCCAGCTGCTCCCAGGTGTTTTATCTGCCGGTGAAGGCAATGCAGGGTTCTATGTTCGGGGCGGCGGCCCAGACCAAAATCTTGTCCTATTGGATGAAGCTGTTGTTTACAATTCTGGTCATATGCTTGGATTTTTTTCCGTTTTTAATGCGGATGCCTTGAAAAATACGACCTTAATTAAAGGTGGTATGCCCGCCAATTATGGTGGTCGATTATCCTCGGTCGTTGATATCCAAATGAAGGAAGGCAACAATAAACACGTTGCTGTAAAAGGGGGGATTGGATTGATTTCTTCTCGCCTCACGGTAGAAGGCCCCATCAAAAAGCAACAGAGTTCTTTTATCTTAAGCGGTCGGAGAACTTATGCTTTTGATCTTGCACAACCCATTATCAATAACACAGATTTTGCCGGTACCAACTATTATTTTTATGATTTTAATGCAAAAGTAAATTATCGTTTTTCAGATAAAGATCGCCTTTACCTCAGTGGTTATTTTGGTCGAGATGTGCTCAATTACAATTCTGCACTCAGGGACATTTTCTTTAGCATACCTTATGGCAATGCAACGGCTACACTTCGTTGGAATCACCTTTTCTCGGATAAGCTTTTCATGAATGTTGCTGCCGTTTACAATAATTATGATTTTACCCTTTTGGGTGGGCAGGCCGATTTTGATGTCAAGCTAGTTTCTGGTGTTCGGGATTATAATGCCAAAATAGATTTTGATTATTTTGCGGGTATCAACCATAAAATACAGTTTGGAGCCAACTATACTTACCACAAATTTACCCCAAATATTGCGACCGCAACGGCGGGCGATGTGGAGTTCTCTAACAATCTGCAACCTAAATATGGTCAGGAATCAGCCATTTACTTCCTCGATGATTTCAAGGTGAATAATCGACTAAAAATTAATGTTGGCCTGCGGG
>JAHDGC010000172.1:0-3796 GCA_020627865.1 Saprospiraceae bacterium
TTTCCTTTAAATGGCCATTTTTATCAAAATGAACCAGATTCATAATTCCATCTTTGGATGCTTTTGCCTTATTTTTTTGTAAAACAATTTTGGAGTAGACAACATCCAAGACCAACTCGCCAGCTTTATTCATGATACCGAAAGATCGGGACTTTCGAACTACGCAATTGTTTTCTTTCAATGGCGAAATATAATCGTATTCAAAGGGGATAATTTCCTGATCTCCTTTAGCATAAATACCCCATTTCCCGTTGAGTTTAACCCGAAAATATTGGTCGCTGAAAAGCTGGATTTCGTGGTAAGCAGGTTTCAATATTGCTGTACCTTCATAATCAATTAGCCCCATGTGTTTGCCTCTTTTGCATAACAATAAGTTAGAGGAAAACGCAAAGTAATGATCGTAATGGTCTGCTATAATCTGCTGTTTATTAAGGGAAAAGACGCCGTTGTTGTTGGGTTGATTTAGCTTTATAAATTGTTTGGAGAGTATCTTGTAGGATTTATAAGATGGGGGCACAATCTGCTCGCCTTTTAGATTGGCGATGCCCCATTTTTGGTCAGCTTTGAAGAAAAATACTTGTTTTTCATATAAAACTATATCCTCGTATGCTACAGGCAATATAGGCTTACCAAAAAGATCAATAACTCCCTTTTTATTATTATTGTAAACCCCAAAGCAGGGGCCATCCATAATTTCGATCTTGTCATAAACCGCTTCTGTAATCAAGGTACCGTTGAAATCTGCCATTCCCCATTTATGATCTTTGGAAAAACCAAGATAACGGTCAGACCATATGCGCACATTCGTAAACCCCTGTTCCAATACTATTTTTCCATCAATATTGATTACTTTCCAAGCAAAGTTTTCCTTTACAGCGAATAGCAGAGAGTCCAAAATATTAATATCAGTATATTGGGGCTTTACAATAGTTTTCCCTTGTTGATTTATCAACCCAACGCCACCCTCATATTGTACAATTGCATATCCAAATTGTTGAAATTCTCCTATGGCATCATATTTTGCATCAATGGCTACTTGTCCAGTAGCATTAATCAATCCCCATTTTTTATCCATTTTGACAGGGAAGAAGCATTGCCCATTCAAGTGAATGCAAACCAGTGTTAGTATTACAAGAAAAAATGCCCTCATACAAATTGTAAAGCTAAGTGTCGTGATTCCTAAACTCTAATAATTTTTTTTGGTTCATAATTGGGAGATTACAAAATTCTGTGATTTTGAACCAAAATTTGCCAAAAAGTGACGATTATTATGCTTATCTCCTTAATTAAACGTTTTATGCTTAAAATTAAGTATTTTTTAAAAATATTAAGTACGTACACTGAAATTTAATATAAAAAATTCAAATTTCAATGAATTTTAACGGTTAATATATAAGTATCAAAACTTATTATATATATAACAATATGAATCGTAGTTTATGACAATACTAATTTGTCAATTCCATTTCTTAACTTTGCGCGAAATTTTTCAAAAATAACTTTATGGAGTATAATAACTTGATTGTTGAACTTGCTGATGACATCATTACCCTTACGATCAGTCGGGAAAAGGCTCTCAATGCACTGAACAAAGAAACGATGCAGGAGCTGAATCACTTTTTCACGGTAGAGGCTCTTCAGAACAAAAGTTTAAAAGGCATCATCATTACAGGAGCTGGACCGAAATCCTTTGTTGCTGGTGCAGATATTAAGGAATTTTTAGGATTGGATGCGGATGCGGGTAAGGAAATGGCAAAATATGGACAGGATGTCTTTTTTGCTATAGAACAGTTTCACCGACCCGTTATCGCTGCGGTTAATGGTTTTGCACTTGGGGGCGGATGTGAATTAGCGATGGCTTGCCATATGCGGATTGCGGGAGAAAAGGCGCGTTTTAGTCAACCAGAGGTAAATCTTGGCCTGATTCCAGGTTATGGCGGAACACAACGGTTGGTACAATTGATAGGAAAGGGGAAAGCAATGGAATTGTTGATGACTGCTGATATGGTTGGGGCTGAAGAAGCCCTTCGGTTAGGCTTGGTTAATCATGTTGTTCCTCAAGGAGATGAGGTGACCAAAGCGAAGGAGATTTTACTTAAGATTAGTGAAAAGGCGCCACTTGCAATATCAAAAATTATAAGCTGCGTGGATGCTTTTTATCGGATATGCGAAGATGGCTTTGCCAAAGAAGTTGCTGAATTTGGAGCATGTTGTAAAACGGAGGATTTTAAGGAAGGTGCTGCGGCTTTTGTCGAAAGGCGTAAAGCTGATTTTAAAGGAAGATAGAGTTTGGAGATCAGGAGCCAAGAAAGTGCGAACCCTATCTGCGTGAACTTGTTCAGGCAGGCAATCACCAAAAAACTAATCACCAACAACTATTTATGATCGAAACAGACATTTTAATCATTGGAGCTGGCCCCTGCGGACTTTTTACTGTATTTGAAGCGGGATTACTGAAGTTGCGTTGTCATCTTCTAGATACTTTGCCGCAATCTGGAGGGCAATTAACAGAAATCTATCCTAAGAAGCCCATTTATGATATTCCCGGGTATCCGGAAGTGCTGGCAGGGGATTTGGTGAAAAACTTAATGAAACAGATTGAGCCTTTTCACCCAGGGTTTACACTAGGCGAAAGGGCAGAGGTGATAGAAACGCTGAAAGATGGTCGTTTTAAAGTTACCACGAGCCGAAATACCGTCATAATTGCACCTGTTATAGCAATTGCGGGTGGATTAGGTTGCTTTGAACCTAGGAAACCGCCTATTGAAAATATTGCAGATTTTGAAGATCATGGTGTGGAGTACATCATCAAAGATCCGGAATTTTATAGGGGAAAAAACATCGTGATTGCCGGAGGTGGCGATTCTGCCCTAGATTGGAGTATTTTTCTGGTTGATGTTGCGGATAAAGTTGCCCTTGTGCATCGGAGGAAAGGGTTCAGGGGAGCACTTGATTCTGTTGAAAAAGTCAAAAATCTGGCTGATGAGGGAAGGATTGAGTTGATAACGGAGGCTCAAATTGTAGGCTTGAAAGGGGAGTCTCTAGGCGATGGTAAGCAACAGTTGAGAGCGGTAACCGTTAAACATAAATCAGGAGCGGAAACTTCAAAATTAGCAGACCATTTTATCCCCTTATTTGGGCTTTCGCCTAAACTCGGGCCTATTGCCGAATGGGGATTGAATATTAATAAAAATGCCATTGAGGTGGATACATTTGATTATGCAACCAATGTTCCGGGGATTTACGCTATTGGAGACATTAATACCTATCCTGGAAAGCTAAAGCTGATCCTTTGTGGTTTCCACGAGGCAACTTTGATGTGTCAATCCGCTTTTAAGCGAATTCATCCTGATAAGAAGCTTTCTTTCAAATATACTACCGTAACAGGCATTGAGGGGTTAGAATCGTGATATGATTTTAAGTAGTTTATTCATGAAAATAATACATAAATGAAAGATATAAAAATAACAGTCATAGATCGGGAAGATGTAAAACATGAACTCGATGTCCCGACTGATATGAACCTGAATCTGATGGAAGTTTGTAAATCTTATGAGCTTCCTGTACAAGGAACTTGTGGCGGAATGGCACTTTGCTCCACCTGTCATTGCTATGTATTAAGTGATCACGAATTGCCCGAAGCTTCCGAAGATGAGGAAGATATGCTCGATCAAGCTTTTTTTGTCGAAGATAATAGTCGCCTAGGTTGCCAATTGAAGGCAACACCGGCCTTAGATGGGCTTATCGTAAAATTAGCACCAGAAGCCAACTAAATATCAAGTAAAAAATTAAAAAC
>JAHDGC010000172.1:3806-9417 GCA_020627865.1 Saprospiraceae bacterium
GTCTATCAAATTTCAGACAGGCAGTTTAATATCTAGCATCTAAACCAATGGCATGAATCTTGCCTTCCTCTTGTTATGTTTGTGTACCAAAGTAATTGTTACACACACATCCTTCCCCCACCTTATTTTATTCCCCCTTATCTACCTAATTAATTATTTTTTAATAAATACATACAATTATGTATATGAAAACACTTTTTACGATTGCAGTGGCATTAATGGTTAATCTATTTACAGTTGACAGTGCTACTGCCCAAAGTTCAAAACTCGAATTTTTCAAGGTCAAGAAAGAGGCTTGTGATCTCGTGATCGAATTTGGAGCCAATTCATTGGAGCCTTATACACACTTTGTTGTAGAAAAAAGCCACAACGGCAGGAGTTATACTGATGTTGCCACAATTCAACCTCGATTCAGAGATGCTGCTCCTTCTACTCCAGAATATGGAGCGGTTATGCGTTATCAATATGTGGATGAAAGTCCATATGCAAAAAATTATTATCGGATCAGGGTAATGAAAGGTAGAGGTGATTATTTTTATTCTCGACCTATAAGAATGGGAGCACCTTGTATTGCTATTCAAGATGATATACAATTAACGCCAAATGTTGTTGGCCAAAAAGATAATACGACAAGTATCAGTATGGAATGGCCGGCAAGTAATTGTATCGTTGAAATGCTGGATATGACAGGAAGAACGGTGAAAACTTGGAACTTGCGAAACTTGGATGCCGCAAATAAAGTTGACCTTGATGTTTCAGGTGTGAATGAAGGTATATACTTGATGACAGTGAAGAACCATCCAATCAAACCGGTAAAACTAATGATTGTTAATCACTAGTCAAATATTGATGGTTTCTATAATAAAGATTTTAAAAATGCAGATCGGGGTTTCCTCGGTCTGCTTTTTTTATGGTTTATCTTTGCTATTGTAGGGGGACGATATCATCAACTGCATACGAATCCCTATTGTAGGGTATTTACTTCTTCTTAAAAAAATTGTAACTTTGCACTACAGACTAGTGCTTACATGTTGTTTTTGTAAAAAATAACTAAAATTTAACACTTTTTAATGAAGGGAATAAGAATGTCTTTTGTTATGATAATGCCGCCCTTTGACAACTGCTAAATGAGAAACTATGGCAATAGAAATTGCGTCAGATATTACCGAACTCCTTTATTCTAGGGACTTTATCGTCATTCCAGGATTGGGTACTTTTATGGGGAGCTATAAACCCGCTACTATAGATCACGTGCAAGGGATTTTACATCCACCTTCCAAGTCTATTCGCTTCAAGCTTGATTTCAATGCTAAAGATGATGTGCTGACCAACTTTTTGGTAAGTAAATATAATTGTGCCCATTCCGAGGCGCAGGAATTGGTGGAGCGTTTTGTAACAAATGCCATGAAGTTGTTGCAAAAACGCGAGATGCTTATCATTCCGGATGTGGGTCGTTTGTATCTTGATTATGAGAATAACCATCAGTTTTTGCAGGAAACCAATAATTTTAATATTGATGCCTATGGATTGCCCGGGATTCATTATTACCCTGTCTTGCGTTCCCGCAAGCAATTAGGCTATAGTGTAGATCCCTATCATGAACAAAAGGTGCCGTTTTTACAAAAAATAAAGAGACTCTCTTATCTAACGCAAACGGTAGTACCTGTCGCTATTGCATTAATTGCGGTTCTTTTCGCGGTTAGTATTTATTATAACAAAACGAATATAGAAGATCGTGGGGCTAATGTTTTCCCAGTATCTTTTAAAGAAGTGCATGTCAACAAAAGCCCACTAGGTGTAAATACACTCCCTGAGGAACTTATTATTGAAGAAGAGGATGATACGGATATTGTGGCTGAAGAAGAGGATTTTCTCGATCCAGAACCAGAAGAAGTGTATGCCGAAGGACAGAATACAGATGCCCTTACCTTGCCGGATGATGTAAAACATTGTATTATTATTATAGGACAATTCAGCCAAAAGGATGGTGTCCGTAAGCGGGTCGAAGAGATTTACGAGCTGGGATATGATGTTTATACCGATAAAAATAAAAACCTGACTAGAGTCGGGGTACAGTTTGTTTATGAATCTTCTTCCGAGATCAAAAAAGCGCTTCGTTTGGTGAAAAAACGTTTTGATGAAAGTGCCTTTATCCTGAAAGATTAAAGCCTTTCGAATCTGGGGTACAGCTTCAAGTTATACCCCAGATTTACATCAATAAAAAGCATGGTCGTTCCTTTCGGCTATGCTTTTTTATTTCGCCATACCATAACAACTCAACTAATCTCCACTTATATTTGCCGTTTATTACAAAAATGTGTAATTTAGCAGGCTTTTCAATAATTTTCCGGAAAGGTGCTAGAAATGAATCTGTTTTTATAATACCATCTCCTCGGAAAATTTATCTTTTTAAAATTAAAAAAATAAAATTATGAGTGTAGATACCATAAACATCTCCAAAGCTCGGAATTATATTAATGGGCAATTCGTAGACCATGCCAATAACAATATGGATGTGATGAGTCCGATTGATGGCGTCATGATTGCTAAAATGGAAATGGCCGATGCTGCGCTTTTGGATAAAGCCGTTCAAGCGGCAAAAGCGGCATTCCCAGAGTGGTCTTCCAGAACAGTTAAGGAAAGGGTTCAAGTTTTGTACAAATTCAGGGATCTGTTGGAAAAAAATATGGACGAACTCTCTAAGCTGGTACAAAAGGAAAATGGTAAAACGTATGGAGAAGCGAAAGCAGAGGTGATGAAAGGAATGGAGTTGACGGAATTTGCCTGTTCTATTCCTCAATTACTCAATGATGAAGTCCTGGAAGTGAGTCAGGGGGTAGAGTGTCGGACGACACATGTGCCGATGGGTGTTGTAGCATCGATTACACCATTCAATTTCCCTTTCATGGTACCTTTATGGACAATGCCAAATGCAATTGCCCTTGGTAACTGTATGATTTTGAAACCCTCAGAGTTGGTGCCGCTTAGTGTGCAACGTATTGCAGAATTATTAAAGGAGGCGGGCTTGCCGGATGGTGTTTTTAATGTGGTCAATGGTACGAAAGATATTGTCGAGGCAATCTGCGATCATCCCGAAATCTCTGCGGTCTCTTTCGTGGGATCAACAAGGGTTGCGAAGATTGTTTATAAAAGAGCTTGTGGAAACCTGAAACGTTGTGTGGCATTGGGTGGCGCAAAAAATCACCTTATCGTATTGCCTGATGCGCATGTGGGCATGGCTTCTACGAATATTGCTGCTTCTATGGCAGGTTGTGCAGGACAGCGTTGTATGGCGGCATCGGCAATGGTGGCGGTTGGCAAAACGGATCACATCATTGAGGCACTTTGTGAAGAAGCTCGCAAAATTGTGGCTGGAAAAAATCTGGGTTCCGTCATTTCTGCGGAAGCAAAAGTACGGATAGAAAAATATATAACAGAAGCAGAAGCACAAGGTGCAAAGGTTTTGGTGGATGGTCGTAAGACGGTTGTTGAAGGTGCAGAGGGTGGCTATTATGTTGGCCCTACGGTCATTGATAATGTTACACCGGATATGGCGATTGCTAAGGAAGAAGTATTCGGGCCAGTGTTGGCGATTATGCGGGTAAATAGTGTTGACGAAGCTATCGCTATCGAGAATAGTTCCGATTATGGGAATGCTTCTTCTGTCTTTACCCAAGATGGCGGCGTTGCTCGCTATGTGATGGAAAGGGTAAGTGCAGGGATGACAGGTGTGAATGTTGGGGTGCCTGTTCCAAGAGAGCCGTTCTCCTTCGGTGGCTGGAATGATTCCAAATTCGGCGTTGGAGACATCACCGGAAAATCATCTATTAATTTCTGGACAAGGTTGAAAAAAACAACCACCAAGTGGAATCCGGAAGCTTGGACAAATTGGATGTCGTAAACATTTACGATCAATTTCTTTAGCAAAGCTACTGGTTATCTTCAAGTTAACCAGTAGTTTTGAATAAATTCAGAAGTATCTCTTCTCTCGTTTCTCCGTTCTCTCATCTAAAAAAATAAATCATGCAAACCACAATATCAAAACCCGAACAAATCCTACGGCAAAATCTGGAATACACTTTCTTCTCATGGTCTAAACAAGGCGGCTTGAATCCCATCAATGCAAAATCTGCCAAAGGGGTTTACCTCTATGATCGAGCTGGGAAAAAATATATCGACTTCTCTTCTCAATTGATGAATGTCAACATCGGACATGGCGACCAGCGGGTTACGGAAGCCATTGCCAAGCAAATGTCCGAACTCAGCTTTGTTGCGCCGAGTATGGCTACCGAAGTCAGGGGAGCATTGGGAGAAAAGTTAGCGCAAATTACACCGGGTTCCTTGAAGAAAACTTTCTTCACTTTGGGTGGAGCCGAAGCTATTGAGAACGCCATCAAACTGGCAAGACTTTATACTGGAAGACACAAAATTATTACCCATTATCGTTCCTATCATGGTGCTACAATGGGAGCCATTTCTGCCGGTGGTGATCCAAGGAAATTAAAAGTAGATGCCAATCAAGTACCCAATATTGTGCATGTAGAGAATCCATATTTCTACAGATGTCCTTGGTATTCTAATACATGGGAAGAATGTCGGGATAGGGCCATCCAAAACATGGAAAACGTTATCAAATACGAAGGCCCAGAAAACATTGCTGCTATTCTTCTCGAAGGGGAATCTGGCACATCTGGTTGCATCAAATATCCGGAAGGGTATTGGAAAAAGGTAAAGGCACTTGCTGATAAATACGACATCTTGACTATTGGAGATGAGGTCATGTCAGGTTTTGGACGAACTGGAGATTGGTTTGGGGTAAGCACGCATGGTGTTGCGCCGGACATTCTTTGTATTGCAAAAGGTCTAACCAGTGGTTATCTTCCTTTAGGCGGCATTGTGGTCGATGAAAAAATTGCCAAAGCTTTTGATGAACAATATTTACCATTGGGCTTGACGTACTCTGCGCATGCGGTGAGTTGTGCTGCTGCAAGTGCCGTGTTGGGAATTATGGAGGAAGAAAATATAGTATCACGCGCACGGGAAACTGGGAAATACATTGATCAGAAAATGAAGGCCATGATCGATAAGCATCCTTCCATTGGAGATTGGAGAAATACGGGCATGTTAGGCTGCATGGAGATTGTGAAAAATAGGGGAACCAAAGAACCAATGGCACCTTGGAATGCACCGGCTTCTGAAATGGTGGTGATGAAAAAAGTAGCGGCTAAAATCCGAGAGTTGGGGATGTTCACTTTCGTAAAATGGAATTTCATTTTTGTGGCTCCACCGTTGATTTCTACCCAAGCGGAGATTGATGAGGGCATGGAGATTTTGTCGAAGGCGATTCGTATTGCGGATGAGCATGTTAAGGCGTAATGCTTGCGTTCTCATAAATGCTGCATTAAGATGAAAAGAAATGGATGAAGTAGATTGGATAGGCTTCATTGGTGTTTTATTAATTCTACTTGCCTATTTTTTTAATATAAATGATAAGCTAAAGTCTAATGATATAGCTTATATTTTGATGAATTTACTGGGGTCTATGCTGGCATGTCTTGCATCAATCTTAATGGTATACTATCCTTTTATTTTGCTCGAAGGAACATGGGCT
>JAHDGC010000172.1:9517-11024 GCA_020627865.1 Saprospiraceae bacterium
CGTTGGCTAATCATAAAATAAGTTGTAACGTAATAGCAGGGTATTATCATGACCATATTTTTGTTGACAAAAAGGATAGTGCGAAAGCCTTAACGGTTCTCCAAGATTTGGTCAAAGCAAAAAGGGAATGAAGATTATCTTTTACTTTTCTATGGTTAGGATGATTCAAAACAGAAGTTTAGTAAGCCTCAACCCTTATGCTTCGATCACATAAAAAATTAAGATTATGAAACATAGCATAATGATATTGATTATCGGGATCATATTTCAATCTTGTATGCCAAAGGTGAGAAGTGCTTTATCCGATATGAAGTACGAACCGATAGAGGAGGGGCGTGAAATATTTATAATAGGATTGGGAGAGGAGGTGCCAGAAAATTCTAATTATGTAGGAGAATTGAAGGTCGGCGATTCCGGGTTTTCAACAGATTGTGGATATGAAAAAGTAACCGAAGAAGCGAAGGATGTCGCCAGAAAATCAGGTTCTAATTTGATACTGTTAACAGAAATAAAGGAGCCTAACTTTGGGAGTACATGTTATCGAATTCGGGCAAAAATGTACAGAAATTTTGATAACGAATCCTTAACGGCTATAGCTGAAAAAAGAGCATTAGTGAACAAGTCGAGATTGCCAGTGGATGCAGATTATGCAATTATTCATTTTTATCGCCCTTGGAATTATTCGGGTTCGCTTATCGGATTTAAAATTAGAGATAATCGTAAAACGGTTATAGGAAGGGTCAGGAATGGTGAGAAATTCGAGTTTAAGATAACAGAATTTGGTAAACATAAGTTTTGGGCCAAAACGGAATCGGAAGCTAGTATTGAAATAGATATAGAAAAAGGGCAAGAATATTTTGTGCGGTGTGGCATAAAAATGGGGGTGACAGTGGGAAGACCGGAAATGTATGTCGTAGAAAATTATCAAGGGATTGCGGAGATTGAAAAAATGAAATGAGTGTGTGACATAGACCTTCACGGAATTTGTCAAAGAACGAGATTGTAAAATACTAGCCTACCTTTTTCTTTTTTACAATAAAATCTTATCTTTCCCTTTATTTCTTTTTTCAAAACAAAACAAGCATGCGGAAGGAAATCGTTGAACTAACAGAAGATATTTCTCACTCCCCTTTATACAGTGAAGATTTGGCACCGGTTCCGAAAGAAGGTCGTACTTGGTCGATGTGGAACTTGGCCGCTATTTGGGTCGGTATGGCCGTTTGTATTCCAACTTATATGCTGGCGGCAGATATGATAAAATCTGGGGTGAGTTGGTGGATTGCCTTGCTGATTATTGCATTAGGTAACATTATTATTACATTGCCCATGATTTTAAACGGGCATGCAGGTGTGAAGTATGGTATTCCTTTTCCTGTGCTGGGACGTTCTTCCTTTGGGCATAATGGTATCCATATTGCAGCGGTGGTGCGGGCCTTGGTGGCTTGTGGCTGGTTTGGGATACAGACTTGGATAGGCGGCTTGGCCATTTATACCATTTGGAATGTGT
>JAHDGC010000173.1 GCA_020627865.1 Saprospiraceae bacterium
AGGTATTGTTCGTGGGCTTTAACCAAAGAATTTATCAAATAAACAATAAAGCCCAAACTAATCATACTAATAGAGGCGATTACAAAACTTACAAAGCTTTTAGGTGCCCAAACTAATGCTGCCTTCCAGGAGAAGCCTGCAATCGTGCTCGGAAACAAATAAATACCTATAAACAATGGCCCTACTATGAGTATGCCATATAAAATACTTTTCAGTAATTTAACGAAATTAAACTCCAGCTCTAGCCTTCCTCGAATCAAAGCGTAGAATTGAATCCCCATAAATATCAGGATGCCAAAACAAATTATAAAAAGAATAATACTCAGTACTGAAAATACGCTATCCATACCATTTACAGGCGGTAAATTCTCCACTTCCTCTTCTGCTAAAATTGTATTTATTCTATTCCCTAGAATTGGCGTGATTTCACTATTGGAATTGGTCAGTATGGCTATACCTAGGTTTTGATTTGGAGATAAACTGATATAAGAAGAGAAGTTGGGGTTCAATCCATCATGATATATTCTACCATCTCCACCGAGTGAGATGGTCCAGCCTGCATTATAGGAGGAAAATGCTCTCCAATCTCCTGGTACTAATAAATTCGGTACATGGGATTGTTCGCGTAAGGAATCCAGACTATTATCAGGATTATTCAAGCCCAATTGGAATTTTAACCATTTAGCAATATCATCGGCGTTACTAATCAAGTATCCCGCAGGATTATTTCCTTGAAATGATGGCGGGTCGAAAGGCCTTGGCTTAAAGTAGCTGACTTGATGGCCTTGTGCCATTTTTTTGAGATCGATGCTATTCATAAAACCCGTTTGTAACATCCCAAGTGGTTCCAAGATTTGATCTATAATATAATCTTCAAATGCAATCCCTGATTGTTTTTGGATAATAAGTCCTAAAATATCGTAATTAACACTAGAATATTCGTATCTGCTTCCTGGAATATCATGGAGTTCTATTTTATGAAAATCCTTAACCATGTCTTTTAGTGACGGGTTAGACCTGCTTTCATAAATTAAAGACAGTGCCTCTGACGGAATTCCGCTAATGTGATGTAGAAGATCTTCCACTTTTATAGTCTGGGGCTTATCTTTATAAACAGCAGAGAAACTAGGTAAATAATCTGAAACTGGTTTTTTTAAATCTACCAGGCTATCCTGTTCTAACTTAAGGAGAGCCAGTCCCGTAAATGCTTTCGTGCATGAAGCCAATTCAAAAAGTGTCTCTGAATTTACTTTTTCATTGCTGGACTGATCTGCAAAACCAAAAGATTTGATAATGGTACGATCACCATTGATAAGGATTAGGCTTGCCCCCGGAACATCTCCTGCTGATATTGCATGATTGATTTCTTGATCAATCCTTCCTTCTATGTCCTTGTTCCACTTTACTTGAGCAGTTAAGCTGAATATGGAATAAAACACACTGGTTATTATCAAATAATATTTCATTAATATGTAGGTAAGTTGTGATTAAGAAGTTCAATACTTTTCTTGATTTTCATTTATTTCAAGTGTCTTAACCTGTAAAATCAGGATTTCATGTGTGAGATGTGTGTCTTGCTGAACCACCTGCAAGGGGAAAATAAAATAGCTTAAAATTTGCCATTGACTCAATTGATTTTGATAGAGAGCTGATGTAGTCAGCTCTCTAAATAGGTTTTTTACAAAGACTATAATTCAAATCCCTTATTGAATTCGACTCTCCAATTCAATTGAGAAAGTTTCTTTTCAGTATTCTCACGGTAAGTAAACATTGGGAACTCAGACAGTTTTTTCCAAACGTCTTCAATTTTATCTTCAGAAGAAGAATTGAGAAAGAAAATAGCTGCAGTTAATCTAGTAAGTAGATTTTCATAAGGTAATTCCCAAGATTCAATTAAACCTTGTTTTTTAAGCTTATCCAATTCTTGTTTCACGTTTACAATTTCTGGAATGTTGCCTATTTGATTCATACTACTAAAAATTTTATTAGTTAAAAAATAAATTAAGAGATGTAAGATACTTAACTTAAGCAAGTATCATAACATTATGTGGTTATATGTTGAATACATGACTTTACTATGCGGTAGCTGGAATGGTACATGCTCCGATTATTCGGTAATCATACTATGTTGAAAGCATTGTGTTATAATATTGGCTAATTCAGATACATTTTCTTGATTAAGCACTTCCTGATGGCTTCCGGCTACCCAAAAATGCTTAAAAGGCCCTGTGGAATGAGATTTCCAACCTTTCATTCTGGATCGTAGTTTTCCTTTCTTTGCTTCCAAGGCAAATACCGGGCAATTAATTTTTGTATCAAATGTATGTTCCATAGCTAGCTTGGTATTATTGTCATAAAGCTTAATCACCCTCTTTTTATCTTCTGGTTTTACATACTTGTTTACGAAAGCATCTGGATCATCTTCCGAAAACATGGCTCTTCTTTGGTTCACATGCTCATTCTTTTTGTAATAGTTATTAATTAATTTTGGACTTGCCCGATCTATGATGGTTAAAACAACTTCTAATCCTTGATCTTCTAGTATTCTTGCAACTTCAAAAGCCACAGAACCACCAAATGAATAACCGACAAGATTAAAAACACCCGATTCTTGGATAGTTAGAATTTTTTCTACAATACCCGTTGCCATGGATGTTAACGCAGGGTCAAATGATTCTCCTACCGTCATACCTTTGTATTGAATACCAAAGACATTGAATTTTGGTTGAAGCGCTAAGGCAAGCAGCTTAAATTCTATAACCAAACCTAATATGGATGGCATAAAGAAAATATTATCTTGATTTTTTGTACCATAGTTGAGCTGTATAAGGTGTTTTCCTGATTTTGGAGAAAGTGTTAATAATTCAGCCATTCCAGCTATTGTTGGGAAATTGAAAAGATCAATTACACTAATCCAGTCTATATTAAACGTTTGTTTTATTTTCAAAATAACTCGAACGGCTAGAAGCGAATGGCCCCCTACAGCAAAGAAATCATCGTGTATACCAATAGATTCAATATTCAATATTTCCTTACATATTTCAACGAGCTGTTCTTCGACCTTATTACGAGCGGCAACATTATCCTGCTTCTGCTTTATAGAATGTTTATGTGGTTTTGGTAAAGCCTTTTTATCTACTTTACCATTGATGGTTATTGGTAGTGCGGAGAGTTCAACCCAATAGGTTGGAACCATATAATCAGGGAGTATCTGATTGACATAAGAACGTAATTCCTCCTGAGAGAAGCCATTCCTTGTTACAAGATAAGCGACCAGTACACTCCCATCATCTTCTTTTATTTTGCTTGCAGTTACGACACACTTTTCTACATTATTATGTTTTAATAAACAGCTTTCTATTTCACCCAATTCAATACGAAAGCCTCTTATTTTTACCTGATGATCTGTACGCCCCCAAAACTCTATTTGACCGTCTTCTAACCAACGGCCAAGATCACCGGTTTTATAAAGCCTATCCCCTTGTGAAAAAGGGTTATTTATAAATTTTTCCTGTGTGAGGGCTGGTCTGTTCAGATAACCTGGTGCTAGCCCTTTCCCCTGAAGGTAAATGTTACCAACGCAACCAATTGGCAGGGGCTGTAAATTACTATCTAAAATGAAGGCCGAGATATTAGGCATTGGTTTTCCAATAGGAGGAGAAACCGTTGAACCAATTTCAATAGTTGTTAAATCATTAACTACTGTTGCTATGGTTGTTTCAGTAGGTCCGTAACTATTAATAATTTTTTTGCCTTTGAATCTTTTCCGAATATTTGTCAGCAATGACCAGTTAACAGCTTCTCCACCAAGAAACAAATTGTCCACATTAATTTCAAAATTTGGTTCCGCTACCATCAACGTTGAAATTAAAGTAGGCGTGAACTTAATCATTTTGATATTATTTTCTTCACAGTATTGAAATAGTTTTGCTGGACTATCAATAAGTTCTAACTTAAGTAAGTCAAGGATTCCTCCCATGCAAATAGCTCCAAATACCGCAGTATTACCGGCGTCCGTACTTATATCCGTTAAAGTAGAATATCGATCTCCCGGTTTCATGCTTGTTAACTGTTGTGTACCATAAAGATAGTTGATGATACCACTATGTTTAATCAAAACTCCTTTGGGTCGACCCGTAGAGCCAGAAGTATAAATTACCTGAGCAATAGATGCTGGCAGCACTTCTCTTTTATCTTTGAAACTAATCTCATTCGATTCTAAAACCGTCGGCAATAAATAATAATTGCCTCGATAGTAACTTTCTAAATTAGATAAATTAATCGTATCTGTTAAGACAATATTTACATTAGCATCTTTTAAAATAAACTCCTTCCGCTTGTCTGGAAATTTAGTATCAATTGGCACAAAAGCTCCTCCAGATTTCATGATAGCCAACATTCCAATAATCATCCATTCGGAACGTTCCAATAGTATGCCTGTCAGTCCCCCTGTTTTAAGTTGAAATTGATCCACGAGTAATTGAGCCAGTTGATCTGCTTTATCATCCAGTTCTTTATAAGTGAGGGATGAGTCACCAAAGACTACAGCAAGTTGCTGAGGATTTTTTGCTGCATAAGATTCAAAAAGAGAGATGATAGTTTCTGTTTCACTGAATTTTGCAATTTCGGACTTGAATCCTGAAGTCAATGCCTTTTCCTCTTCAATTCCGAGCATCTTAAGTTTCCTGATTTTTAGTGTTGGTGCCTCTACAGCAGACTTTATAAGTTGCTCGAAATGCAAACCCATTCTTTTTATAGTGGACTCTTTGAACAATGCTGTCTGATAAACAATACCTATCTCCAAACCGTTTGGAGACATGGATGCTCCAAAGCTCAACTCGAATCTGGCAGCATTATAATCGGTAGCTGCTGGCATAACATTCAAGTTACTTAATTCAGTATCAGGTTTATTTTCTTCCGCATTATTGAAACTAAACATTACCTGAAAGATGGGATTTGCTGACATATCTCTTACGGGATCAATACGATCCACTACTTTCTCAAAAGGTACATCTTGATAAGCATAGCTTTTTAAGGTTTCTTCTTTTACGAGTCTCAACAACTCAACAAAACTCAAGTCTTTTGGAAAGTTATAATGTAAGATTAAAGTACTAATAAAGAATCCTATCAACGCTTCCAGCTCTTTCTGCTTTCTATTACTCATTGTAGTCCCAATGCAAAAATTACGCTGTCCGGTATATTGAAAGATTAATAGATTGAAAACCGTCAATAAAGACATGAATAAAGTTGCTCCATTCTCATCCCCTAATAATTTTAATTTATTTGCTAATTCATAATCAATAGTGAAGTTGTGTACAGCTCCTTTTGTACTTTGTCTTACCGGACGGGGATTGTCAAGCGGCAGGTTCAACGGTTCATATCCTTTCAATTTTTCTTCCCACCAATCTAGTTTACTACTCATCAATTCATCTGTAAAGTATGCGCGTTGCCAGATAGCAAAATCACCATATTGTAGCGGCGGCGGACTAATAGATATCGGCTTTCTTTCTAGTTTTGTTTGATACAATGCTGTCAATTCATTCATTAAAATAGACCTCGAAGTAGCATCCCCTGCTATATGGTGAAGTACGATTAATAAGGTAGACTCGTTGGAATTATGTTTGAGAAGATGAACCCTCAACATATAATCCTTAGAAAGATCGAAAGGTTTATTTAATTCCTCCTGCATCCAATTGTGCATTTCTGCAGCATTGGTAAAATATTCTTCTTCAACAAAACCCAGATTCCAGTTATCGGGTTCAAGAATTACTTGGAAAGGTCCGCTATCGTCTAGTTGGTAAACTGTCCTTAATATTTCATGGTGCTGTATAAGTGTTTGGAAGGCTTCCTTTAAAACTGCATAATCAATATTACCTTTTAGTTGAAATAACATCGGTAAATGATATTGCGTACTGCCTTGAAATTGGTCGATAAACCATATACGTTCTTGTTGAAAGGAAAGGGGGATTCTTTCTTTTCTATTTTGAGACACAATAAGTGGAATCTTCAATCCTTTTTGCTTTTGAGCCGTAAATGCTGCTAATTCCCCAAGTTTAGGATTATCAAAAACATCACTAATGCTAATTTCTACTTCGAATGCTTTTTTAATAGCATTGACCACTTTCATTACCAATAGGGAGTGCCCTCCAAGGTCAAAGAAATTATCCATTAAACCGACTTGATCTACGTTTAGTATCTCTTTCCATAAAGCGGCTATTGTCTGTTCCGTGTCGGATTCTGGTGCAAGATATTGCAGTTGAACAATTTCAGAAGCGTTTGGTTCGGGCAACGACTTTTTATCGACCTTCCCATTTGCGAGTAATGGCATGACCTCTAATGTAATCCAATGTGTCGGAACCATATACATCGGCACCCGTGCTCTTAGGTGTTGATTAATGGTCTCTATTAAATCCTTTTCTTTTCCTACAATATAACCGATCAATTTCTTTTGAGATTGATCC
The DNA here is from genome assembly GCA_020627865.1 of Saprospiraceae bacterium. Lineage (GTDB taxonomy): Bacteria > Bacteroidota > Bacteroidia > Chitinophagales > Saprospiraceae > JAHDGC01. The sequence continues at coordinate 6,462 of JAHDGC010000173.1, forward strand.
TCTTCCCAAACTACAATAGAACAACTATTGACAAAATCCAATTCGTTGACGATTTTTTCAATTTCTCCTAATTCTATTCGATTACCTCTGATTTTCACTTGATTATCTTTTCGACCTATATATTCAAGTTCCCCACTTGATAATCGACGGACTAAATCTCCAGATTTATACAATCTGCCCAACTTATGGTGTTGAATAAATGACTCGTGGCTCTTTTCCACTTGATTGAGATATCCTCTAGCCAATTGGACTCCTCCAATATGTAACTCTCCGGCTACACCACATGGTACTATGTTCTGATATTGATCTATTACATATGAAGAAACATTTTTTAAAGTCTTACCAATAGTAACCCGACCATCTTCCAAGATGGGCTGTAAGGAAACTGTTACGGCAACTGTGTTTTCTGTAGGGCCGTAACCGTTATAAATTTTCACTCCTTTGGATTTTAATCTTTCTCCAAGAGATTTATCTAAGGCTTCACCAACATTCATTAAAACTTTTAGATGATGAAGATAAGGTTCAATAAATTGCTGATAAGATGCTGGCAATGTTGCAAGATCAATATCTTTTAGTAATTTACCCATGGCATCATCAGACAAAATACATTCTTTAGAAGCGATAACAATGGTTTTACCACAAAACAATGTGAAAAAGATTTCCCAAGCTGCCGCATCAAAACTTATAGAAGAAAATTGCAAGACATTTTGAATGTCTTCAGAATTCAGTTTTTCAAAAAAATTAGATACCATATTAACCATCCCGATGTGTTCTGTTAAAACACCTTTAGGCAATCCTGTTGAGCCAGAGGTATACACCATAGAGAAAGGTGTATCGGGTCCAATTTTAATGGATGGTTTTTTTATTACATTATTTTTAAAAATAACTTTATCTAATCGTAATGCTTTGATATTTTTAACCCTAGGCAGTTTAGGATAAGTAGCAAGTGTAACCAATACATTTTTCGTATTGCAATCCTCCAGAATATACTGAATTCGAGCAGGAGGATTCTCAGGATCAATCGGCACGTAGGCACCTCCTGCCTTAAGAATTCCTAGGAGTCCTATAATCATTTCAATACCTCGCTCCACGAATAAGCCAACTAATTCTCTAGGCTTAATATTATTGGAGTGCAGGAATACAGCAAGCTGATCAGACTTTTGATCAAGCGTTTGATAATCAATTGTATGTTGCTTATATCTGACCGCTATTACTTCAGGTAAGGCTCTTGCTTTTTCTTTGAATATATCAACAAAATTTGTCTTAATCAAAAAGGATTTGTCGAGTTCATGAACACCATTTAATAATTGATCTAGCTCAACTCTATTTAATATCCGTAATTGACCAATTCTTAATTCGGGAGCGCTAATTGCCGCTTGTATCAAATTTTTAACATGCCCTAACATTCTTTGAATAGTATCTCTTTTAAATAAATCCTTACTATAAAGGATACTAATTATCATAGAACCATTTGAGTTTTCCACTCCAACTTGTAAATCTACTTTTGAATTTACAGAAGTTATTTCTTCATAGTGGTTCAATAATTCCCCGAAATCAGGTTTAGCGTTATCTGCATTTTCATTTATATTCAGAAGTACTTGAAAAAGAGGATTACGATTAGTATCTCTACTCAAATTTAAGTTCTTCACAAGCTGGTCATATGGAACATCTTGATATGTGTAGGCTTCCAAGATGTCTTTTTTAACTTGGTTTACAAAATCAATAAATCTAGGATTTCCGTTCAAATTACTTCTGATGACCAAGTTATTTATGAATAAGCCTATCAAAGGTTCTAACTCTTTGTGCGTTCGATTATTTACTGGGCTTCCTATGCTAATATCTGTTTGTCCTGTATAGCGATGTAATAATACTTTAAGTAGGGCAGACATTGCCATAAACATTGTTAGACCGTGTTTAAGATTGAAAGATTTAAACTGTTCTAGTATGTCTGGATCTAATGTTATACTGTCTATATATCCTGTAGAACTTTGTGTTTTTGGTCTTACAAAATCCGTTTCTAAATCCAAAACCTCTGAGTCCTTCAATTTTTCTTTCCACCAATCTATTTTTTTCCTCATTTCTTCTTCCTGATATTCTGTCCGTTCCCAAATAGCATAATCAGCATATTGAATAGGTAATGGAGGAAGTGCAGGAGAATGATCTTCTATTCTGGCCAGATATAATGCTCTCAGTTCATTAATCATAATGGCGAGCGAGTTTCTGTCGGTAGCAATATGATGAAGAATAATCACCAGGATGTGATGATTTGTATTTTTTTGCACCAAATATGCCCTGATCACAAAGTCGTTAGCAAGGTCAAAGTGAAGATTCTTTTTACGATTAATTAACGCTATTATAGTCTTCTCATCCAGCGTATTTTCTATGTTGATAATTTCTAAATTCCAGTCATCAGGATTAATGAAGCGTTGATAGGGAATATCATTTTTCTCATAATAAACAGTGTGCAAGATTTCATGTCGTCTAATCAGTTCTTGAAAAGACTCTTCTAACACACCACTCTGTATGGCTCCATTAAGATGTAAAATAGTTGGTACGATATAGTCTTGACTCCCTTCAAGTTGGTCTATAAACCACAACCTTTCTTGTGCAAATGAAAGTGGTATCAAGGCAGGCCTTGAGCCTGCATAAAGTGTAGGTTGTTTTTCTTTTTTTGCAAAAAAATCAATTTGCTTTGCTAATGCTGCTACAGTAGGGTGCTCGAATATGGTAACAATAGATACGTCTACCCCAATAACTTTTCTGATAGCCGCTAACAAACGAATGGCAAGCAGAGAATGCCCTCCCATTTGAAAGAAATCATTATGGATTCCTAGCTGGGGCGTTTGCAAGACTTCCTGCCAAATTTTAACTAATTGTTTTTCTGTATATGTTTTCGGTGCTTCATATTCCGTGTTTGCGGGACTTACTTCAGTGGGCGTAGGCAATTCCCGCAAATTAATTTTTCCATTGGCTGTTCTGGGAAAGACCGCTAAGTAAATCCATAAATGGGGAATCATGTGATCCGGTAAATATTTGGAAAGGTAAGATTCAATTACGTAAGAATCGACTTTTTGAGATCCGGTGTAATACCCTACTAAATTGAGTATATGGTGTTTATCTTCCTTTGCAAGCACTCGGCAATCACTACCTAATCCGGATTTCAGAAAGACATGTTCTATCTCACCGAGTTCAATTCTAAACCCTCTAATCTTAACCTGATTATCTTTTCTTCCAAGAAATTCAATTTTTCCATTAGGCAACCAGCGTCCCAAATCTCCGGTATTATAAAGTTTGCTTTGTTTTGAAAAAGGATTGTCAATAAATTTCTCCTGAGTTAATACTGGTCTGTTAAGATAACCAGACGCTATTCCTTTACTATCAAGATAGATATACCCTGAACAACCAATTGGTACGGGGCGCAATTTTTCGTCTAAAATATAAACAACAGTATTAGGCATAGGACTACCGATCGGTGGTGTAGCAGATGAATTCAATTTTGTCTTTGCCAGATCATTCACTATAGTAGCAACAGTTGTCTCGGTAGGCCCATAACTATTAATAATCCTTTGTCCTTTAAATCTTTGTTTAATCTTTTCCAAAAGCGACCAATTAACGGCTTCACCTCCAAGAAATAAGTTTTCAGATTTAATCTCGAAATCAGGCTCTGCTGCTAATAAAGCAGTTATTAAAGTAGGCGTAAACTTTATAAGATCAACCTGCTTTTCGTCACAGTATTGAAAAAGTCGGTAAGGGTTGTCTATCAAATCCAATGGAAGTAAATCAAGTGTTCCACCTAAACAGAGTGCCCCAAATATTGCCGTGTTTCCGGCATCTGTACTGATGTCAGTCAGCGTTGCATAACGAGTTCCGGGTTTCAAGTTCGTTATTTCCCGTGTACCATAAAGGTAGTTAATAATAGCACCATGATTGATTAAAACACCCTTTGGCCTACCCGTTGATCCGGAAGTATAGATTACTTGAGCAATAGACGCTGGGGATAGTTTTTTTTCTTGCTCAAAAACTTTAGATTCTGATTCAAGCGTTGCGGGTAAGAGTTGATAATTCCCGTTATAGAAATCTCCTAATTCTTCTTGATTGGCTGTATCGGTCAATAACATTTGTATAGCAGCATCCTTCAATATAAATCTCTTTCTTTTGGATGGAAATTTTGCATCAATCGGGAGATATGCTCCTCCCGTTTTCATAACAGCCAACATTCCAATTATCATCCATTCTGATCTATCCAATAAAATCCCTGTTAAATCACCCTCTTTAAGCAGATATTTCTTTCTCAAGAGATGAGCCAGTTGATTTGCCTTGATATGAAGTTCTTCGTAACTAAGGGATATATCGCGATAAACCAAGGCAAGCTGTTGGGGATATTTAAGGGCATGTGCTTCAAATAGTGATACAATGGTCTCCTCCTGAGGGAATATTTTTTTAGTATTACTAAAGTCCTTAAATAGTTGGTGGCATTCACTCTTCGTCACCGGGTTTAAATCTCCAATTGTAAGATCGGGGGCTTCAATGATTTGATTAATGATTTGCTCG
>JAHDGC010000174.1 GCA_020627865.1 Saprospiraceae bacterium
GGATGTGGTCGCGTACGCGAACGTCGTATGCATCGAGGTTACCCTCGTTGGTAACTGTTAATGAGAAGCTGACAGTAGAACCTGGAGCGAAGGGTCCAGGTGTAGCCCCGTTAAGGGTCTTGTTTATGGCCAGGTCGAATGTTTGTTGCACTGGCACCTGCGCGAAATCGTGATCATCCTCGTCGCCGCCAGTGTTGTCGGTAATGTTGTCTCCGCCGATGATGTCCGAGTTTGTGGCATCCGGCTGTGAGTCCACATCTGGCGTGTTGATACCACTCCCGTCGTTAGCAGTGGCGGATGTGATCTCTGATATGTCAATGATTTCGTGACCCTGAAAAGTTTCATCGATGGTCAGGGTGATAGAGATGGAGTTGTCTGTTGTTCCCGTGGGGATAGTACCGATGGGATTTATCAGATGTGCGATACCGTCGCCGTCGCTGTCATCCCAGTTTGGATCGTTGAGTGTGGTACCCTCGGGCAGATAGTTAGCCAGTCCGATATCGAATGCGTCGAGCGTCCCTTGGTTGATTACTGAAATATCAAAGGTGACGTCGTCCCCTGGGCTGATGACTCCGTCACCATCGTTATCTACGAAAGAGGCGTACTGCTCGATGAGCGCAAGGTCGAATACTTGCCCAACAGTTACGAGCGCTGGGTCATGGTCATCCTCATCCCCACCAGTTGTACCATCCTGATCGATGATATTATCATCGGCAAGGTCATTGGTTTCGCCCGGTTGGTTAAAGTTGGTATCATCGGGTGTGGAATCTTGGTCTGCAACGGCGGAATTATCATCGCTGATCTCTGCCCAGTTGGTGATTTCGCTACCTTGGAATGTAGGGTCGATTGTCAGGGTGATGGGCAGTGTGGTACTTGATCCGGCGGGTAGGCTGGCAATGGTTGTGGTTCCGTCGGGGTTCCAGAGCGTGCTGAGTGCGGTGTTGAGTGTCATGTCCGCTGGGATGTAATCGGTTATTTCTACGCCAGTTGCATCGAGTGTTCCCTGATTGGAGACGGTGATGTTAAAGGTTACGTCATCGCCAGGGCTGATGATTCCGTCATTGTCGTTATCTATAAAGGAAGTATATTGTTGTAATAAAGCAAGGTCGAAGGTCTGCTCGATAGTGATGGTCTCGTTATCGTCGTCATCTTCAGTTTGGCTTCCATCATTGGGTGTACTATCTTCGTCAGGAGTTGGTGTGAGATCTCCATCTGTATCTGTTGCGAAAGCAATTTCCGACCAGTTCTCGATACTGGTTCCTTGAAAGGTTTCTTCTATAATAAAAGTAATATTTACGGTCGCATTTCCCCCTGCCGGAATGAAGGCAATATCGTTCACGTATTCTGCCGTACTGCCTGCTAGATTCCAATTTGCATCGGCTAAAGTCAACCCTGTTGGGACATAGTCGTTCACCTTTACATCATATGCATTGAGGTTGCCTTCGTTGGTAACGGTGATGGAGAAGGTAACGGTAGAACCGGGTACGAATGGTCCTGGGGTGGCACCATTCAAGGTTTTGTCTATCGCCAAATCAAAAGTTTGTTCTAACAGTATAGTTTCAAAATCATGGTCATCTTCATCACCACCATTATTATTGATTTCATTATCTTGACCAACAAAATCATCGTTAGTTGTGTCCGCATTACTATCGATATCAAGTGTATTTATTCCACTACTATTTGTATCTGTTGCGAAAGCCACTTCTGCATCATTTTTAATGGAAGTTCCCATAAAATTGGGATCAATAACAAAAGTGATATTCGTTTGCAGGGAATCTCCAAAAGCAATAGAGTCAATTGGTGTTATCAAAGTTGCATACTCCCCAGAATTGGCCAATTCCCAATCTGGGTCAGCTAAGTTTAACCCTGTTGGAATATAGTCCGCGATTTGAATGTCATATGCATCATAGGTTCCCTGATTATAAACGGTTAATTCATACGTAACAGAATCGCCCGGTGATATAGAAGTAGAACCATCCATGTCGAAGAAGCTGGTAAAGACTTTCTTCAAAGCCATGTCAAATTCATCAGGGATATAATTCACATAGATTGTAGTATCACAATCACCAAGGTTAAGTGTTCTACAGGCTGTAAATCCATTTTCATCTATGAGGCTTCCACTTGTAGGTCTGTAGCCATCGGGTGTTTCAAACTGTAATGCATAATTACCTGGCGGAAGTGCATCAAATCTGTATTCTCCAAGGTCATTGGATTGGTCTGTTGCGATTGGTGTCGCCAGATCATCACAGTCAAATAAATTTACATTTACATTAGCCATGCCGGGATCTATATTGTCATCATAAGTATCATTTCTATTGATATCTTCACCAATGATAGCCCCTACAAAAACGCATTCTATTGGAAGGTTATTAAAAAAGATAAAAGGGTCGCCTCCTTCTAGATCAAAATTCAAATAATATGGATTTGCGCTACAGTCCGTATTAGCAAGCACATTGTTAATGGTGTCTTGCCCTAAGGCAATAGAACCATTGGATGCATCACCGTCAAGGTCTTCTGCTCCACCATCATTGCCTGTTGGATCATAGGCTCCGGCTTGTTGTGGACAAGCTATACTTACCGTCAAACCATCTGGATGAAAATATCCCATAGCATAAATCCCAGGTGTTCCATCCGTGAAAAATTGGTATACTCCGTTTGAGCCATCTTCTATAACGTAAACGGTTCCCGGTCCCGAGACACTTATCGTTCCTCCAGTGAGCAAACTTCCCGTTTTATCACAATATATATATCCATGTGGATCGAGCAATTCTGTTTTATAGACTACTGCAAAATCATGGTCGTCTTCATCGTTATCTGTATTCAGGATATCATCATCTGGCCCTACGATATCATTGGAATCATTACTATCGGATACAGAATCAATATCTCCAACATTAACTGTACTGCCATCCGCATTCGCAATAAAAATAATTTCAGCAGTATTAACAACATAATTCGTACTTGGAAAAGCACTATCTACAACGAGAAATAAAGTTAAGTTTGCAGTACTGCCAGCAGGTAAGTAATTAATTGTAGTCGTACCATCTGCCAACCAATCGTTATCATTTCCTGTATGAATAGAAAGGTTATTTGCTAAATTTAATGTAAGTCCTGTAGGAATGTAATCCTTGACGATAACATCATAGGCATCATCAATTCCTTGGTTATGAACCGTAAACTCAAAACGCATTATATCGCCCTCTGTTGCTGGTTGTGGAGAAGCACTGTGCAGCCTTTTTTGCAGGGCCAAATCCATGCATGATTCTCTGATTACAATTGGGCAACAACTCCCCACCGGGCAAGCACCATCAACAGTATAGATATAATCACCTTCTTCGGCTGTGGTGTAGGTTTGTGCGGTTGCACCGGGGATCAGCATTCCGTCTCGATACCATTGGTAACCGGTATATCCGGGTTCGGCCTCTAGCAAAACATCTTCCCCCAAGGATGTACAGATCCAATTGGTGATACTGATACATGCCGATGCGTAATCATCTTCATAAATATTGCCATTAGCATGGCCTGAATCAATATCTGTAGAATCATTAGAGATAATTTCAGCAACATTAAAGATCACTCCTGTAGTATCTAGTGATACTTGGATGGACAAACTCAAGGAATCTACAGATGCCGATAATTCGGAACCAATATCCCAAATACCGGTTCCATCTAAGTAACTCGTTGCACCTGGAGCCGAATGCATAATATAATTAGTTCCTAGTGGTAATAAATCATATACTTGCAGACCCGTAACATTAGCAGCTCCTTCGTTGTAGACTGTTAATGTAAAATTGACGGTATCTCCCTTAGTAGCAGTTGTTTGGTCAACAGTTTTGGATAGTGCCACATCTATAAAACCACCAGCTTGAGATAATGCCTTGGTCTGAGCAAAGAAAAGCATGATCCCTACGATGAGGTAGCATACAAATAATTGGTATTTGCTCAAATAAGTACTTCGAAGGCCAAGTTCCTTTAAACCAGAAAAAGAAAAGTGCGTCTCAGTTGAGGTTGTTGATGTATAATTCATGTTGAAATTTATTTGGATTTAAGTAACTGTACTTATTCACTAAACTGCTACCAATGATGGTCGGTTAAAATATCTCTCCACAGGAAGGGGAGGGACTTCTATTGTGGAATTCACATCTTGAAAGCTTAACTTGATGTGAATACAAAAAGATGATTTGTATTAGCAAAGCCATTAAACTAGGCCATCGCCTTGGGGGGGGATATTACAATAAAAATAAATGAAGAGTATAAGGTAAGTCGTTGTATAATAGTAGTTGTTTGTTTTTCACTGCCTGTTCTTTCAGCAGAGCAGGTAGCCTTCGTTTTGCCAAGAAATAAACAGGTACTGACAATTTACAATCTGTCTACAATTAGCACTTAAGTAACGTTGAAAGAATAATGTGGAGAGTTGGAGTTTGCATGACTGCTGGAGGTGAGCAAAAGTTTACGGAGGGAATTTGTATGAAAGCTATTGCCAAAAACAAGATTAGGGGTAGGGTAAATTGTAATTTGATAATTTGACACTTTCAGCTAAACAAAATTCAATAAATATTCCATAGCTAAGAAAATTTAAGGAAAATAAGGTAGAAGAATGTATCAACAAGGAAGGTCTATATACCCCTGTAATACATCCACTTTACAGAGAACGGCATAGATTCTTAATGGGCAAAGAAATTGGACAATATGCTATATCCCTAATGATTTCTTTTTGCCTGAAACTATTAAAATTTTTAAAAAGAATAGGGATTACACAATAATATTAAATAATATACATATATTTATATGTTCAATATGTTTTTTTAGCCCAGTATCGAAATAATAAATTATAGTAATATTTGTCTTCTTTCTCCTGTCTGACAAATTATACGAGGGGAGAAGCAGTCTATAATCCAACAAAAGCTTCGCTGATGCTTTGCGTTGCCTACATAAATTATACCGTCTGTATATGATTTATACCTAGTTCTGCAACAATATAACATTCTATAATTTGTTCATTTTACTAATCTCCCATGTCTTATGCCGAAAAATTCAAAGAAAAGTAAAATTGAAGAAAGACAAAACAAAGAATTCCTTAAATTGGATAGGCAAAGAAACAATTTGTCCATTACTACTGCATATGAATTGCAACATCCTTTATCAATAATAATAGGAATATCAGATTTATTAAACAAAGAATATACCTCTGTAGATAAAAAGTTGGCCAAATATATCAATATAATTTCTAGTAATGCAAATAAGAGTTCTTATTTGGTAAGTAGAATGGTTAAACATGTTAGCGTGCTCAATAAGCTTGAGATTACTATGGAAGCATTCAACATTGTTACCTTCATAAAGTCTGCGGTAAAAGATTTAGAGTTTTTGGTTTCAGAAAAAAGCATTGTTGTGGATTACACAAAGTCGTTATCGTCTAGTCTAATCTATTCTGATAAGGAAAGAGTAGGCATTATTTTTAACAATATACTTACTAATACGGTCAAGAGTACTTTAGATGGAGGAATGATAAAAATCGTAGTAGAGGATTACGATCATGATAATATTGAAATCACAATTACAAATTTTAGAGAAGGAATATTAGAAGAAAATAAGGATACTTTCAGGCGAGTTTATCAAAACGAAGCAAACGATAATACTGAAGGATTTGATCTTGGTATTTCGATTTGTAAATACTTTGTTAGTGATTTAGGGGGCAATATCCACTTTTCCAGTAGTTTGGATAAAGCAACTACTTTTACAGTTGTTCTACCAAAAAATACGGCGCATATACCTGAAAGCGAAATAGATTTAAATACGGATTCAACATTTTGTTTGCATAATCATAGGGAGGTAATACTTCCCCAAACTTATCCAGATGCCCTTGATGAGCGGGCCGTTGTTTTGATCGTAGAAAATGATCCTGATTTTTTGTTTTTTTTAGAATATTGTCTATCCGATAGATTTAAACTATTGAAAGCAAAAAATGGTCGCGAAGCTAAAGAGCTACTCGAATTACATATACCGGATTTAGTCATAACAGATTGGATTATGCCGAATGGTAATGGGGAAGACCTAGTGCTGTATATCAAGAGCGATCCATTATATGCAAGAGTTAGAATTATAATGCTTACCGAAAACTCCTTGGTGACAGATAAACTCAAGATTGCTCAACTAGGTATTGATAGATATTTGATTAAACCCATCAAGGAGGAAGCATTGCAAAAAGAAATTTCCGGCGTATTAGATCATACTAAGCACAATGGCAGCCAGCTTCATGGTTTTCCTGAACTCGAAAATTTAAACGAAAGTGATAGAAAATTTCTGCTCGAATTCAGGGAAAGTGTTACTTCAAATTTATCTAAATTTGATTTAAATCTAGCCTTTATAGCTAAAACGATAGGGATAAGCTTGCCAAGCTTAAATAGAAAAGTTAAAAAATTAACTGGCATCGCTACAAAATCCTATATACAAAAACTCCGGTATTGGGAAGCCAGAAAATTACTGGGAGAAAGAAAAGCGACTTCTGTAAAAGAGGTCTGTTATACCGTTGGATTTAAAGATGTAAAAAATTTTTCCCGCAATTTTAAGTCCTTATTCGGAAAGTATCCTCACAAGTATCTAAACTAATCAATCCCTAATTTCCTGCCCCCTTACATACTTCTAGTGTTTTGTAAATTAAATTCTTGATAATAATTTTTGTTTATACCGTAGAGATGCGATGCATCTCTACGGTATAAACATTGATAATGTCATTTTTTTTATTAAAAACTTTATTTATATAACACTAGTTTCCCGTATTGATCTCGGAACCCACAGGCAAACATTTTAATTCTCCACAGGCTATCCTGATGATGTAATCTTCTACCTCTCCTGAATCTAGCATTCCGTATGGTGTCATGTTATCGTCGTTGCTGAGGCGCAGGCGAACTCCGATGTCTTGATCTTGAACAACCCCGGATGGGACATTAATGGTAAGAAAATCAGGGAAGGACGATGTATCATCTATGTCTATGACCATCTCCCCTACATCATCAAAATCTCCATCTCCATTCCAGTCTATCCACATCTCTACATGCGCCGTATTGCCCGTCGTATTTGTTGCTGAAAACGGAATATTCAATACGCCACCTGGGGTGATATCTATCGTGGTAGATAAACCAAACCCATCTTCGTCTATGCCATCACCGGCGGCATTTATAGAAGCTTGTCCGTCTATTTCTTCATCTACACTACTCCCCAGGTATAGGCCTTCTATGATATGATGACTGGGCCCATTATTGTTGCTATCCGTTTCATAATTACCAGCACCTGTTCCTGCAGCAGTATCCGGTAAATCCCCATAGTCTATACAGGTGGTAATATCAAACCGATTACTTAACACAGCGCATACATCTCCCAGGCTGGAGTATTCTACGACATAAGTTCCTGCATCATAAGCCGTCCACGAACTTGCTCCACCATAGGCAAGGGTAGTCGTGGAGCCATCATCATTTACACGCTTCCATTCATAAACAGCGTATCCCCCCGGTGCGGTCATGACAGAAGACGGGCCAGGGCACAAGTCACCATCTGGCATCACCCCTGCATTAGCTTGGTATTGTAGTTTTATCGGATAATCTGCATTATATGCGCAAGTATTGTCACCTAGCGTAAATGTCAAGGTTACCGTGTAGGTAATGTCTGCCAGCGGATCACAGATGTTTGGCGTAAGGCTGGTAGGATCATCCAAAAAAGTTGACGGAGTCCATTGTACCGAAACATGATCCTCATAGCCAGACAGTAAGCCCAAGGCTAGGGGAGTACAGCCTGCATTACAAATTAACTTATCCTCATAAGGGCCAAATGTAAAATCACCCAAACTAAAGATGGAAAATGTCACTTCGGAAGCATCACATCCCCCTAGTGTATTGGATACGTTCAACTTCACGGGACTATTCAAGCCATATCCACTATTGATATAGACATATAAACTATCGCCTGCTGTGTTTGGTGTAACTGTAGCGCCCGCCGAAGGATCAAGGGTATAGGTATAATCACCACAATTCTCTATTACAAATGCATCTCCCGGACATAGAATTGTTTCTGGATCTAAGTCATTTAGAACCGAGGGCAATATCTCATCGTATGGGAAATCCAGCGAATTACAGATACAGCTAGAGAGTTGTTCTATCCTCAAGACCACTGGACAGGCAGCCCCTTCACTTATGGAAAAACAACCTGATAGAGATGCATTTGCTCCGTTTGCCAAAACTACACTTTGTGTTCCTGTTGCTAATTGCGGTTCGAAGTCATCTATTCTCCCATTTGCGTTTAAGTCCCTGTATAAACTAAACATTATATCATCATTATATGCTTGGCCTGGGTTTGACAATGTTACATCATAACAAATATCTACCGTACCATCTCCATTGGAACATCTTGAGGTGAGGAGATGCTCATCTACATTCAAGTGGGGTAAGAAATCTATATTAATAATTGGATTAACCGTATTCAATACATTAACGATACATTGCGTACCATTTGCCACACAATTTATATCACTAATTTCACTATTCACCCGTACCCCTAAATCCTGCCTACTACAGGGCATAAACTCAGGGACGTTGACCCCCATAGATACCTTAAATGCCTGCCCTGGTCCAATTCCATCTGGGACTGTAAAACATACTGTAGTTATGGGGCCGTTGACATCTTCTGTTATTGCCGGTGTATGATCAACTGGAGAAACCCATGTTATGCTACCTGAAGAATAAGCGAAGGCAGCCGTTTCTAAATCAATGCAGGCTATACTTTCTTGGCTTTCTCCTTCTGGGCTTACATTTAAGAAAGTCAGATTAATTGTTGCTTCCGATTTACAATTCAGGCTTACCGGATCTGCAATTACATAAAATTGGGCAAAGTCTTCCGGTACTGCTTGATCTATTATAATTGGTGCAGAAGTGACGAATTGTGAAACCACCCTTGATTCGCAGGGGTCTGCTCCCGAAGTCTGGTAAAAGAGGTTTGACCCGGAAATAAAATCATCGCACTCCGTTATAACGTCAAATAAGATTTGTAATCGGTTGCTATCGGCAGATGATAAGATTCCTGGGAGTCCACTGCTATGGACATGACTGACCCACGACGCATCATCGTATCCATAATTGGTTCCGTAAACTAGGTTTTCGGATAAGTTAATCGTCGGATCTGGTATGGAGACACAAGGGCCTACATTGGTGGGGCCTCCAGGATAACAGACTTGAAAAGAGTTCGGGACGAAATGAATTCCGGGTGGGAACCAAAAATCTTGTTGGATATCGGTCAATGTAGCAGGTTTCACATTCTTGATTCTTATGCCCATCGGTATCGTCTCGCACAAACTGTAGGGCCCGACTGGGTCTGGATCCCATTCCGCTTGTATATCGGCTTCCTCCGCGATGTATTCGTAGCAACCTTTTATAACACTACACAGGCCTTCTCCCAGAGAATTAACGACAGCCGCCTTTTCTCTCGGCAAACAGCCACTCACCGTACTGGCACAAATGCGAGTTTCTACATCTAGCCCTACCGGACAGAATAATAATTCTGTTACCAAAACAATATCTGCACAGTCTCCCGGTGCTAAGTCCGGTGTTTCAATTGCATATATATTGGAAGTAGGTGTTGTTTGCGCTAGTGTCCAAGTCATACTTGCTCCTCCTGTCTCTTGCGCATCTATAAACTGCACCGTATTGGGCACTTCTACAGAAGTAACAACATTCGTATGCGTCATTCCGCCACCGCTAACATTACCTGCACAAACTTGATATGTATTCCTTTCATTGATACCTGCCGCATCTGCTATTAACAATCGGTCAATGCTGGTTGTCAATTCTGGGAAATCTTGACTTAAATCATTAAAGGAACCTGGACTAGACCTTATATTACCGTTTGCTCGGAAAGGATTAACATCCGGTCCACTCAAGTCTGGATTCGCCGTAATATAGTACCAGTAATCCCGGCAGCCTATATCTAAAACAGGATCATAACCTACTACCCCTGCAATAGGATCGCAGAAATCTCCGTAAGGATTGACTGTATACCGATTAATCCATCTATTAGTCACACTTCGACCACATACAGCGGTACCACCTACGCAAGAATACGGATGCTCTCCATAAAACCGTCGGGCATAAGTATCCCCGATATAAGGTTCTACAAACTGCATATCCAATGCAAAGCCAGTACTCACAATATCTTCTGGGCAGAGCTGTAATAGGGTATAGGTCAGGGTATAAGCATCAGAAGTCGTGCCTCCTCCTAGGCTAAAGGTAGGCAGACTAGGGTCAAGGACTGCTCTAAAAGGCTCGGCATTACACAGCACACTTTCTGTTCTATCTGTTAAGTCTTCTCGACCATAGCCCGTGTTAATTCCCGTAGCACCTGGGCCCCAGTAGTATTCTGTTTCTTTGGCGATGCCATAGTTTTGTCCTATGAATTTTAATGCGGCTTCTTGTGTACCATCTGCAGCAAAACAACATTGTCCGCCAGGAGTAATTGGATCAGTTACACAGGTGAGGTTGGAACCTAGAGTATCGACATAGCTGCCCGGAATACTTATGTTTTGTCCGGTATTCAAATTCGCAAAAGTCAGATCACCCGCATAAATCATATTCCCAGGAAAATTAATCTCCATTTTTTCTGTAAAGAAGAAAGGGCGATACTCGTTCTCATACCAGTCGGGACCACCACCACTAGTGGCTGCATCAGGAAAGGAATAATTAAAACCAATGTTATGCACCACTGTCGCATCACAATCCGTCAAGTCTACCTGAATATCTACAGTAGGATCAGGTGGAATATATCCCCAGAATACCACATCTTCCCGCGTGCAGGTTCCTCTATTTGTAGCGACACAAGAATTTTCATCTATCCGATAAGAATTGACATAAGTCTGCAGTCCTATAGCAAAGGCTCCCGTCGTATGTCCATTAGGATAGCCATTCATAGGGCCTAGATCAAAATTTGGATTATGCTGGAAAGG
>JAHDGC010000175.1 GCA_020627865.1 Saprospiraceae bacterium
CGGGCGGCAGTGGAACTAATTATAATTTTGACTGGAATGATCTGTTTGGTACAGACAACATGGAGGATAGAACAGACCTTGCTGCTGGAAGCTATATCTTGACGGTTACGGATGAAAATGCTTGCTCGGTTGTCATTGACATTGTTATCAATGATGATTGTCCGGTGTGTGATGCTGAAGCAGGAACACTTACCGCACTTGAGGAAAATGTTTGTATAGAAAACATACCGCCATTGGTTGCTGCATCAATGAATGGAGATTGGGTGATTCCATCTGGATTTAGCCTGCTTTATGTATGGACAGATAGCAATGGTAGTATTCTGGAAATTTCGGATGTTGCTTCTTTTGAGGCTGCTGCTATTGGTAATTATACCATTCATGGTGTCGTGGTCGAGTCAGGGTTTGATCTAAATAATGTAGTGACAATTGGCCAAACATTACTTCCAGAATTGAACCAATTCCTGACCTCTGGCGGAGGTGCCGTTTGTGGTGATGTTGACTTTGTCGGGGCTGCTGTTCTGGTTTTTAGTTGTACACAAAATTGCACAAATCCTGTTGTAATTTCAGAAGGTATCATGAATACAAGTTGTGGCCAGGCCAACGGAGCTATTGCGTTGACTTTGGATAGTAGTGCTGATTATTTATTCAATTGGGAACCACCCGTTAGCAACGATGCTACTGCGCAAGGATTATCAGCAAGGGTTTATAACATAACAATTTCAAATGCTGCAAACCCTAATTGTGCTACAGAAATTATGGTTACGATAGACAATGTAGATACTACGCCAGCAACTGTCGACGCAACCACACCCGCAACTTGTAATGATAATGACGGATCGGCCACACTTGTTCCTGCCGATTACGATTATGAATGGCCTGATGGAACTACGGAAGCTTCCAACAATACCTTGACAAGTGGTAGTCATTTGGTTACTTATGTCGATCCGGAAACAAACTGTTCCGGAATGCTGGAAGTTTTCATAGCGCAAATTAGTCCACTTAGTGCTACAGCAGATATTCTAAGCGAACCAGATTGCGGACAAGCCAATGGAGCAGTAACCATAAATGTAGAGAATGGCAGTGGGGACTATAGCTACAGTTGGCCGGGGAATGCGACGAGGGATAATTTACCCGCCGCTGAGTATACTGTTACGGTTTCGGATAATAATACAGCTTGTGAGGTTGTTGTCAATTTTGTCTTAACAGATAATGTCAGTGAAGCCACGATCAATATTGAGGCAACGATACCTCCTTCTTGTGTTGCTGCGGCTGACGGTTCCGTTAATTATACCGTAGTGTTGTCTTCGGAATTTACGGAACCTGCAACAGAAGAAATTATACAGAACAATATTTCTGTTCCTAATCAAAACTTGACTGCGGGTAATTATTGTATTGTTGTTACGGATGCTAACAATTGTCTTGCAGGGCAAGCTTGTTTTGAATTAACAAATCCTGAACCTATTAATATCGTGCAGGCCATTACTCCGGCAGATTGTACTGTAGGTGGAAGTGTCAATATATCCGTTTCGGGCGGGACAGGTAACTATACTTTTGATTGGGCCGATATACAAGGCAATAATGATCCTGAAGATAGAACGGAATTAGATGCTGGGTTTTACAACCTGACGGTTTCTGATTCCAATGGCTGTTCTGCTGTCCTGAATAATATCGAAATAGAATATGATTGTCCACAGTGTTTCCCTCCTATGGTTGAATACATGACGATGATTGATGCCAATTGTGAGCAGGCAGATGGTCGAGCAGAAATATTCATGGTGGGTAACGAAGGTGACTTTACCTATAGTTGGTTACCTGAAGTTTCAGATACAACCATTGCAGAAAATCTTGTCGCAGGAACTTATAGTGTTACTGTTGCTTACGGGGCGGATCTAGATTGTTATATGGTCAAGCAAATTGTCATTGGAAATACGGATGGACCTACAATTGAAATTGTTAGTACAACGGCTGCAACTTGTTTTATTGATAATGGGACGGCTGTACTAGCACCAGCAAATTTAACTTATCAGTGGAGTGATGCAGGATCTGGCCCTGTTAGAACAGATCTTGTTGCAGGCAATTATGAGGTAACGGGAACAGACGTAAATACCGGTTGTATAAATGTCATCACTGTGGAAATTTCTCAAGATAATCCATTAGAATTGGGTGTTGAGATCAATCAAAATGCTTCCTGTGGACAAGCAGATGGAGAAGCAACAATCCAAATAGTAGGCGGTGGTGAGAATTATAGTTTTATCGGATGGGGAAGTACACCAAGTCGAGATGATCTAACGGCAGGTATTTACACGCCGACAGTTACGGACATGGATAGCGGTTGTACTGCTGAGATTAGTTTTACCATTATGGATAATGTTCCTCATGCGAATGTTGCTGTGGAGACACCTGTTGAGTTTGTTTGTGCGGCTTCGGCAGGAGCGACAGTTAATTTTGATATTACTTATGATGATAATTTTGCCTTCCCAGAAACGATAACCATTTATGAAGCTGCGACGAATACAGAAATCGCGAATGGAAACCTCATGCCGGGCAATTATTGTATCATTGTAAAAGACAACAATGACTGCATGGCCGGAGAGGCTTGTTTCGTGGTTACTGCTCCCGACCCACTTGAAATGAATTTTGATTTAACTCCTATAGATTGTATTGATAAAGGATCCATCTCTGTGGAGGTGTCAGGAGGTGTTGTGCCTTATATCTACGATTGGGACATCTGGCCGGGGAATGCCGATCCTCAAGAAATTACCAATCTCGATGAAGGAACTTATGCCTTGACGATTACAGATGCCAATGGTTGTACGGCTAGTGTCGGAGGATTAGCAATAGAGAATACTTGTTCAGATTGCACAATTCAATCCGGTAGTGTAAACTTTGTTGGAAATGACCTCTGTCTAGAAGATGGTAGTGCTACCTTGAACTTTATGCCTGATGGCGACGCAATTGTTTTACCAGAGTATACGATAACTTATTTGCTAACTTTCAATAGTTCGGATACCATCATCGCCGTATCTGATTCGACTTCGTTCGTGGTAAATGCGCCAGGACTTTACACCATCCATTCTTTGGTTTTCAATACCAACACTACTTGGTCTATATTGCCAAATGAAACAACGATCTCGGAAATTAATGCTTATCTTATACAGGGTGGTGGTGTAGAATGTGGTGCGCTAGATTTAACAGGTACTTCGATGGTGGTCAGTGATTGTGAACTGCCATGCGAGCTTCCAGAAATCGTTTCTGAACTGGTCATCAATTCAAACTGCGGTATGCCAGATGGCGCTATAGTATTGAACATGGTCGGATTGGAAACGATGTACATCTATGAATGGACACCTGATGTTAGTAATACCCACGAGGCATACAATTTGCCAGGCGGTAATTATACAATTGAGATTTCAGACCCATTGAATGCAAATTGTAATATTGTAAGAAATATCGTAGTTGGAAATGAAGACGGCCCTACAGCAACAGTTGTTGAGAGTACACCTGCCAATTGTGCGGCTCCTGATGGAGGAGTTGTATTGACTCCAATAGATTGGCTTTATGCTTGGCCAGATGGAGATACGACGCATACGCGAAATGATTTGTTGGTAGGAACTTATGAGGTGACAATTATTGATCCGGCTACATCTTGTGAAAATTACGAAGAAGTTATTATTACTGAAAATAATCCATTGCTTGTAGAAGTTGTAATTGATAATGAACCGGCTTGCCAAATGGCTAACGGAACCATCACGATAAATGTAAATGGTGGTAGTGGAAATTATATTTGCGATTGGGGAGATGTTGTATTAACAGATGCTACTAGAAGCAATTTATCAGCAGGTACTTACACGATTGAAGTAACAGATTTAGTTTCTGAATGTAGCACTACCATTGAGGTGAGCTTGATAGAAAATGTGTCGGAAGCTTTTGTGGTTATCAACAATACGCCTTCCGTTTCTTGTGTTGGAAATGCAGATGCAAGCGTAGATTATGATATTACTTATGCAGATGATTTTGCATTGGATGCTATCATTGAGATTGTGGGCGCTGATGGTCTTGCTTATGAAAATGGCAGTTTGCCGGCAGGTACTTACTGGATTGTAGTAAGGGATGCCAACGGTTGTTTGGCTGCTAATGAAATATTTACGGTAACAACGCCTTTACCATTGATATTGTCTGTCACGGCAATGGATGCAGATTGTAATAATGATGGCCGTATAACAATTGATTTAACAGGTGGAACAGCTCCATACCAATTTGATTGGGCAGACCTTGATGGTAATGATGGGCCTCAAGACAGGACGGGATTAAATGCCGGAACATATAGTTTAATCGTTACGGATAATAACGGTTGTACTACGACTTCTGGTCTTATTAATATTGATTACAATTGCTTGGATTGTACAGCGCCTGAGATAGAATCCATCAGTGTCGTGAATACTTCCTGTGGAAATAATAACGGAGCGATTTATATCGAAATGCTAGGTGAGGAAAGCAATTATACCTTCAACTGGATACCAGCCATAGATACGATACATCACCTTGCAGATTTGGAGGCCGGTATATATATGGTTACCATTGCTCATGCTGATAACGAGAATTGTTTTATAACAGAAACATTTGAAATTACAAACGAAAATGGCCCGGAAGGAGAAATCATTAGCCAAACAGATGCCAATTGTAGTATTGCTGATGGTTGTGTTACTCTAAGCCCAATCAGCTATCTTTATACTTGGGAAGATGATGTGATCTCAGCAATTCGTTGTGATCTCGCTGCCGGAAACTATATTGTTACCGTCACTGATCCTAACAATACAACTTGTGAAAATATTATGGAGGTTGAAGTGGGTATGGTCAGTAATCTTGCCGCTACCATTACTATTAATCAGGAGCCTACCTGTGAAAATGCTGATGGATCAGTGACAATTAATGTCACAGGAGGAAGCGGTAATTATTTCTACAGCTGGGGAGCATCTGATACAAGAGATGATCTAGAGCAAGGGCTACATACTGTTGAGGTTCTTGATTTGGTAACGACTTGTACAACAGAAATAAATTTTGTGCTCGAAGGAACAGACTTTGGTGTGAATATTGTTATTAATAATATTAATAATGCGACTTGCACAAACTTATCAAATGGCGGAATTGATTACGATGTTGTTTTCCCCGATGGATTTATCTATCCGGAAATTGTTGAAATATTTAATGTGGATACTATTGCTTATAGTAACCATAATTTACCATCAGGAGATTATTGCCTCGTTGTTAGAGATGCCAATAATTGCATTGCTGGCCAGTCCTGCTTTGAAATTCAGACACCTGATGCACTATTAGTTGATCTAGTGGTTTTTCCAGAAGATTGCTTATCTGGCGGGGAAATTGCAGCAGAGGTTTCTGGTGGTTCCGGGGTATATTTCTATGATTGGGATTTTTTGCCAGGAACTTCAAATCCGATAAATGTTACAGATGTACAACAAGGATTTTACAATTTAACGGTGACGGATGAACTTGGTTGTAGTGTTGTTGTGCAAAACATCGAAGTGACTTATGATTGTGAAAATGTAGATACGTGTTCAGCACCAGTATATTTATCTGTATTAACTTTTGATGCCAGTTGTGGTGAAGCGAATGGTGCTGCCGAAATTGAAATGGCAGGCAATATCAATGATTACATTTTTGCATGGCCAGAGAACATCAGCCAAACCAATATCGCCACCGATCTTGAAGCTGGCTTATACGAACTTACCATTACAAATGCCCAGGATACGTGTCAGACTATTCTAAACATACATATTGAGAACACAGATGGCCCGGTAGTAGAATCCACTACTACCGGAGCTACCTGTGCTGATGCCAATGGTGGGGTTGTCTTGTTACCACCTTCCTATACTTATCTATGGGCGGATAGTGTCTCTGCTTCGGTCAGAAATGACTTGGCTGCGGGTACTTACTTCTGTTCTGTAGATGATGGTGTTTGTACAACAATCGTCGAAATAGTTATTGATGAAATAAATCCATTATCCATTGTGGCAGATATTATTCGGGAAGCAGATTGTGGATTGTCAAATGGAGAAGCTAATATTTCGATCACTGGCGGCTCTGGAGATTATGCGTATAGCTGGGGCAATAGCTCGATGCAAACCGGACTCGAAGCAGGCATGCATACCGTAACCATTTCTGATAACAATACTTCTTGTGATACCGTATTCTCTTTCACAATGCCTTCCAATGGTGCCGGAGCGACCATCAATATAGCTCCTGTCCTTAGTTTAGATTGTGCGAATACACCTTTATTGGAAGTTGACTATGCTATCGACTACGAGGCAAATTTTGTCCATCCTGCAACGATTGAATTTGAAGATACCAACGGAAATATTTATACCAATGACGAATTGCCGGAAGGTAGCTATATCCTTACCGTCCGTGATTTTAACAATTGTATTGCTGCGCAAACAACTTTCGATATTATCACACCTGCTCCGGTTCAAATTAGCGTAAACGCGATAAATGTAGATTGTAACAATGCCGGAAGCATATTGCTGAATATTGAGGGAGGCACCGGAAATTATCTGGTGGATTGGGCGGACATCAATGGTACGGACGATCCGGTAATTCGCAATGGTTTATCTCCTGGAAATTATAACCTTACGGTAACAGATGAACGGGGTTGTATAGCTATTGTTGAAAATATATTGTTGGAAAATGATTGTACCATTACCACAACTTGTGATAGTTTTGTCCTCGTCAGCACTTTAGTGACAAATGCTTCATGTGGTTTGACTAACGGAAGCATTACCATTGAAACAAGTCTTGATGACGATGCCTTAAATTATGCTTGGTCTCCTGGCGTAAGTGCGTCCAATACCGCTGAAAATCTAAGTGCTGGCATTTATGAGGTTTATGTTAGTCATCCGGAAACAAGTTGCTTAATTTCTACAGTAGTCGTTGTGCCAAATAATGATGGCCCTGAAGCAGAGATAGTATCCATTTTACCCGCTACTTGTTTAGGAAATAATGGTGCCGTAGAGCTAAGTCCATCAACGTATACTTTCATCTGGAGTGATGATGAGCAGGGAGCCGTTAGAAATGATCTTCCAGCAGGAGATTATGTCGTTGAAGTGGTCGATACCGACTGTTCTTCTTTTATGGAAATAACAATACCTGCACAAAGCTCGCTTGTTGTCGATGTAACCATTGACAATCAGGCAGATTGTGGTCAGGCCAATGGTGCAGCGACCATTTTCGTTTCCGGAGGTAGTGGCAACTATACTTACTGTTGGAACGGTGGTGCAAGTCGGGATAATTTACCTGCCGGACATTATCAGATTACCATTACGGATGAAGTGGATGGTTGCACAACTATTGTTGATTTTGATATTACAGAATCTGCTTCGCCCGCGATTATCGTAGCGAGTGATGTCGTGCAACTTACTTGTGCAGATGATGAAGACGGCTGGTTGGAATATGATTTTACACATCCAGATTTCCCGGTAGATGTATTGGATATTCGTATTGTTGATCTACAAGGTAATGTTTTTGAAAATGGCAGTTTGCCGGAAGGCTACTATTGTTTGGAAGCCAGAACATCGAATACTTGTTTGGTTGGTCAATTCTGTTTTGAGGTTATTCCGGCCACAGCTTTTGAGGTTAATATTTTTGTACAAAACAAAGACTGCGCATCGGGGGGAGCAATTGACATTATGCTTTCAGGAAATGTTGATGGCTATAGCTATAATTGGTTAGATTTACCGAGCGAAGATAACCCTGAAGATCGAACCAACCTCGCTGCTGGTTTGTATCATGTAATTATTACCAATGCAAATGGTTGTACACAAGAAATTAATAACCTCTTGGTCGAGGACGATTGTACGAATAGCTGTGTCGAACCTGTTGTAATCAATGAAGTGATTCAGGAAGCTTCTTGTGGAAACAATGATGGTGCAATCATGCTTGATCTTAATGATGCTGTTCCTAATTTTAACTTTAACTGGTCTACGGGAGTGTCAAGTAATAATGTTGTTACAAATCTTGCTGCGGGAACCTATAGTGTGACTATTGAACGTGCCAATGATGCAACATGTCATATCGTACATGAAATTGTTGTTCCGAATATCGGAGGGCCAACAGCGACTATTGCCTCAACAACACCTGCGGATTGTGGAAGTGATAATGGTGGTGCAGTGTTAACGCCATCTGATTATGATTATCTATGGAGTGATGGAGCAGCAGGTGCCAATAGGACGAACTTGAGTGCAGGTAATTATCAAGTTACCGTTATGGATTCTGATAGCAATTGTGAAAATATACTAGAAGTAGTCATTGATTCAAACAATGACCTTACAATTGATGTAAGCGTATTGAATAATCCATCTTGCGTAAACGATAATGGTAGTATCGCAATTGTAACTACAGGAGGAAGTGGCAACTACGAGTTTAGTTGGGGGGGTAATAATACCATTAATGATTTGGCTGCCGGAGTGTATACCTTCGGAATTACAGATACTGAAACAGGATGCACACGAGATACTGTGTTTGCCTTAATGGCGAATACGGAAACGGCTTCCCTCGATGCCGACGTATTATTTTATACCAGTTGTGCTGCCGTTTCGGATGGTGAAGTGATTTATGACTTGACCACTACGCCCGATTTTGTATTACCAGAAAGAATTGAAATCACAGATGCATCGGGTACCGTTTATGACAATGGAACACTTGCTGCTGGAACTTATCTACTTACCGTTCGAGATTCCGATGGATGTTTGGCAGCCAGCCATGCTTTTGAAGTTCGGGAGCCGGAAGCTATTCAAGTTACTGTTGCGGTATTGCCAGCAGCTTGCGAAACGGGAGGAAGCATTGCCTTAACCATTTCCGGCGGGCGTCCGGATAATAATGGATACCAAATCGTTTGGGCAGATGACCCTAATTTGGCCTTCTCGGATTATCGGGAAAATTTAGAATCTGGAAACTATGCTGTACAAATTACAGATGCATTTGGTTGTTCTGTTACTGTGGAGGGAGTAACTGTAGATTACGTATGTGATGATTGTGCTTATAGCAACATGATTGCTGAAGATAGTACATTTATTGTAATCAATGATTGTACTGAAATGGCTCGGTATTGTGTGGATATTCCGTTGCATGATTATGAAAAATATATCATTACGGATAACGGATTACCATTTGAAAATCAGGTTTGGGGTTGTCATTATGAGCAGTCTTTCAATTACTCTTATGCTTTAATGCCGGGAGAAGGAAATTCGGGGCCTTATCGTTTGACGAGTTGGACATTGAATGGCACAAATCATACTTTAGATTTTGAGGTGTTGGAAGAATTGGTTACGGAAATGAATGTTTGGGATCCAACAGGAAACTGGGAAATGGATACGACACAGAAGATGATTGTTGGAGGAGATGGGAATAATGTTTACGGCACCCTTGCCATTACCCATCTCCCTAGCCGAATTGTTTCCATGATTGAAGTCACAGGGATTAATATGCCACATGGTTTCTCAGTCGAATTACCCGAAGGAGATCATGAGCTAATCTTTGAACATACCGAAACCGGATGTGCTGATACCGTCGATGTTGCTGTCATCTGTATTACTACAGCTTATCTTGTCGATACGATAACCATCGGTCAGGTTGATACCCTTTGTTTGTCAACGGATGAGTTGCCTGGGGTGCCACTAGATGTGGATAACACTTGCGAGGAAGCGGGAGGGGAGTATGTCGGTTTTGAAATACTGGATGAAGAACTCTGTTTTAGTTGCGAGGGTTATGAGTCCGGAACGGAAGCAGCTTGTTTTGTTATTTGTGATGATTGGGGCATATGTGATACAACCTATGTTACCATTCATGTTATTGATCCAACAATAGATGTTGAAGTTATCCCCGTTGCGGTGAATGATGTGGATACCACAGGCAGAGACATTTCCATCATGGTATCGGTGATTGAAAATGATGAGTTTGACCTATTGGATACCCTTTACGTTTTGGATCCGCCAACGTATGGTGCAGCGTGGATCACGCAAGGGGAAAATATTACTTACCAGCCGAATCAAGGCTATTGCGATATGGAGACGCCGGATGAATTTAGTTATGTAGTTTGTAATGCGAATGCCTGTGATACCGCAATTGTACAGATTTATGTATCCTGTACGGAACTGGTGATTTATACGGGCTTCTCTCCGAATGCTGATGGCGTGAATGATTTCTTCCAAATTGAGAACATAGAAAATTATCCGAATTCAGAATTGATGATCTTCAACCGCTGGGGGAACATGGTTTATAATACTACGGGCTACCTGAATAACTGGGATGGTTCGTGGGAAGGTAAAGCTTTACCAGATGGAACATATTTCTATGTCCTAGAAGATGGGGAGGGGAATACTTATTCGGGCTATGTGCAGATTCATCGGTAATTTACGGTTCTTTTTAACATAAAATATTATTGTTATTAAAATGTAATTTTTGAAAACAAAAGATTTGCTTTTTGATTTATTTGTGTTATATTTGTAATGACCTTTTGTGCAAGGTATCAGCATAATAACAATCAACACAACATTAGAATTATAAATTTCCAGTACTGATACCTGAATATGATTTTATGCTAGAGTCATTTGATCGTTCTCACTGCTAGAGTTGACGCGACCAGTGGGAATTATTCTGCCTAATAAATCAAGTAGCAGTTTTCTAGTATCATTTCGATCATCGTCAATAATCAAGAAAATATAAATATTAAAGGTTTACTTGGCCATACCTGAATGGGTTTCCTTCTCAAATATGTTTGGGTTTACTCCGTGTATAGGGTATGGACAGGGCTATTTTATTGTTGAAGAATTGCATGAAGCGATGCGGATCCGGTTGTTTGATGCATTCGGGGAGGAAAGACTCCCTCTAACATAGCTCTTTGCCGAAAAGTCGGCAACAGAAGGGTCAAGCTTATGGTTTGACGTTGAGACCTCGA
>JAHDGC010000176.1 GCA_020627865.1 Saprospiraceae bacterium
ACGATAAGTTGTGCTTGTGTAGTATAACATAAAACTGTTGTTAAAAACAGTAGGAATATTTTTTTCATGATAAGTTAATATTTTAGGAATGGCGATAAAATAAATGTACAAATTTAGGCTAGAGATTTTGTTCTTAATCAAGGCACAAAAAACGGAGTTATGCCTTAGCATAATGAGTATTTTTGTAACGCCGAGTAAGAGCAAAAGATCAGCATAAAATGGACCATTTATTTTTTCAACATTCATTAAGGTTAGGCATCCTTGATAATGCCCGTTAAAATTTTTTTTAATAGATGTAAGAGTCGTCATGCATGACGACTTCTTTGTGGTAAATGACAGGTTTTCAATCTAATTCACCAAGAATTTTAATCGTCTTTCCGGTCTCTGGCAATAAGTTTCCGCAATTCTTCTGGTTCGAGGTCTTCTGTTTTACTTGGGGGAAGTACAGCTTGATCTTGTCGAAATGCCTGTACTTCCTCTTCCGTAAATTCTGATTTTTTGGTGTTTGTTAAAACGGGTTGAGCTGTTCTGAAACGTTCAATTTCTGTTGTTCTGTTATTGGGAGGTGTTGGAGCAACACTACTGCAAGTGCCATAGCGAATATCTAACCCCGCAAAGGAAACAGTGGAAAAACCGTTGTTCAATCTCACAAAATCAGGAGCGCGCATGGTAACATCATTGGTAGAAGGAACTGTTGTGACGCCACTTGTGATTATAGTGTTAGAAGCTTCGTAAGCGCCATCAAGTGTACCGGAGAGCACGAGGTTGTCCACGCAGCTTGGTCCACATTGTGCCGTTAACAATCCGGGGCGACTGGCTGCTATAGCGGCATTCATTCGAGTTGCCTGTCCTTGTGTGAAAAGGTTCATGCATTGGTCATCAGAATAATCCATGTAATTCTGGAACATATCCGGTAAATCACTAGCTCCCTCATCGCAAGAATCCGGACCGGGGTAAGTACAAGGGGCGCTAGTATAATTAGGCTCGGATGCATTAGGTGTATCGGAAACGGAATCATCAACGCCACAGCAACTACTGCTACAATTTCCCCAAACATGAAAAAGATTTAACCAATGTCCTACTTCATGGGTGCCCGTTCGGCCAAAGGAATAATCTCCTCCAGCGGGATTTGGACTAGCTAATGATCCTACGGTAGTAGCTCGCAAAACGATGCCATCACTATTGGCAGGGCCTCCGGGAAATTGAGCATATCCCAGTATGGTGTTGGCGCAATTGTCGGATCGGTTGATTTTGAAAACAACCCAAATGTTCAGGTACCGATTACGATCCCAAACGGTAGGTGATTTGATATTCGCATCAATATAATCATCATCCCAACAATCATTGGTATTGACTCCTGACAAGGTATTTACATTTATCCTGTTGATGCCTGTTGTTGTATTTTCATTAGGGTCGAGTTGTGCTAAACAGAATTCGATTTCGGTATCTGCGGCAACACCGGCAAAAGCTGCGGGGGTGTTTCCGGCATCAGCGTTGGTTCTCCTGAAGTCGTCATTCATTTGGTCAAGTTGTGCTTGTAGCAAAGCGGTAGAAAGGTTCTCCCCAGCGCCAACTGCATCGCCATCGTGTATAACATGGTATACGCAAGGGATGATGGTGATGCCATTAACGACATCCCTTTGGGTAATAATTTCTTGTATCTGTCTTTCGATTTGTTGTCTGTTTTGTTCATATTCCGGATACTGTATCTTGAGTCGTTCATAACTTTCCGTAGTATGGCATCTTTCCATAGTTTGTGCCTGAGGCGTAAATTGTAAATGGATACATAAGAACACAGGCAGTAAAAAGGTGTTGAATAAAAGTTTTAGTTTGCTGGTCAGCAAAAAGATTTTTGTCTTGGACATAATGAATTTGGTTTTAATGGTTAAGAGCAGACTTTATAATTTTATCATACCATTCAAGGCATGCCATACGTATTTATCCCCTGCTTGATGTGTTACCATAAGCAGGAAGTACAACCTAGAAATTAGGTAGTAGATAAATTTGCTGTGGATTTCTTTCTGTTTTAAAACGAATGGGATAATTCCCAAATAAATTTAGTAATCAATTACTGTGAAGACTTTTCGTCGGTAGAAAATCTGCTCAAAATAACGTTAACGAGTATAGATAAAGGAAAGGATTAAATTGTTACCCCCTTCGATAATTTTTTTATTAAAAAAATATAATGTAGCGTCGTAATGCTTACGACGTTGTTGTAATATTCCCTATACTAAAACGCATTCCCATATTTTCTCAGCCGAACTTTTTTCCCTTTTGCGGTAAGGGCAAAATCTTCAAAATCTAGCTTTATGTTTGCATATTGTTGGAAGTCTGGCCGTTTATGTGGAGTGATGATAATCATCTGCGGTGCCATTCGGAGTAGGGTAGTGGCCAAAGGATATAGTTGCTTGGGAGGACAAAGATGCATGCCGAAACTACAAATGATAGCGGTATATTTTTTATCAACTTTTCCTCGAATAATATCTTCAAAAGACCAATGGTAGCAGTTTTGTCTCAGCTTTTTTTTGTAAAGTTTGTAGGTGAATGGATCGGCGCCTTCAAAGTTATCATAGCCCATTTCCCGTAATACCAAACTGACTTCTCCACCACCGCAGGCTAGATCAAGACATTGACTATAATCTATATTGTTTTCATGACGCAGCAAGAGTTCTCTCACCTGTGGAAAGTGTGGGTTTTCATAATTCTCCGCATGGTTTCGATAAAAATTCTCGACGCCGTATTGTTCGTATGATTTGCGGATTGCTTTCATTTTTTAGATCGCTTCGCTTTTAGATTGTTCGTTGGCACTCACTTTTAGATTGGCTTCGCCTGTCAGATCGCTTCGCTGTCAGACGGCCTTGTCGCTAGGTTGAAACTTTTGCAAGGTGAATAATGTTGCCCCAAAGGAAAGGGACGTCTCTATTCTCTCAGCGCAGCGCCTGCCTGCTTGTCACATGACAGGCAGGGTCTCTACTCTCGCAGTTCCGCCCGCGGAACGATCTTCATTAGCATACCGTTCCTCAATCTGATCCAGCACCCCAAACAAAACCTCCGGCTCAAACTCCGTCACCAACTTCATCCGATACGGCTTAATGTGCTTAAATCCACGAAAATAATTGGTATAATGTCTCCTCATTTCCAGCACACCCAACTTGAGTCCTTTCCATTCAATAGAATGCTTGAGATGTTGGCGGGCAGCATTTACCCTTTCATGCACCGTTGGAGGCGGCAGGATTTCGCCCGTTTTAAAATAGTGCTTAATTTCTCTAAAAATCCAAGGGTTTCCGATACTGGCCCTGCCGATCATAATGCCATCGACACCATAACGCTCTCGGTATAATTTTGCCTTTTGAGGCGAGTTAATATCACCATTGCCAAAAACAGGAATATGCATTCTAGGATTTTCTTTGATCTTGCCGATAAGTGTCCAGTCTGCTTCCCCTTTATACATCTGCTTCCTCGTGCGACCATGAATACTAATGGCCTTGATACCCACATCCTGAAGTCGTTCCGCCACCTCGACAATGTATTTGGTATTCTCATCCCAACCTAGGCGGGTTTTTACCGTTACGGGAAGATTAGTAGATTTGACCACAGCATCCGTCAAGGCAACCATCCTGTCTATATCTTGCAAAATTCCAGCTCCGGCCATCCGGCAAACCACTTTTTTTACGGGACAACCGTAGTTAATGTCCAGCAATTCCGGCTGCGCTTCCTCCACGATTTCTGCCGCTCGCATCATGGATTCATGCTTGGCGCCGAATATCTGGATACCGACAGGCCTTTCCTCGGGATAAATGTCCAGTTTTTGCACACTTTTGTGAGCATCTCGGATCAATCCTTCTACGCTGATAAATTCCGTATACATCATATCGCATCCCTGCTCTTTGCACAAAGCTCGGAATGGTGGGTCGCTGACATCCTCCATCGGAGCCAGCAATAAGGGGAATTCTCCCAGTTCTATATTTGCTATTTTAACCATTGGAGTACAAAAATACGGAAAGAATGGCAAAGGGGAAAGTAAGTGAGGAAGAAAAGACTTGAAGATTACTGAGATATAGTTTATAGTTGTTGCCAATGATTAATATATTTGTAATTAAATTGCGAATAATATAATCAAAAAGTTTGCATTTTGAGATATTGTTGTTACATTTGTGCTGAATCTTTGTAGGCAATATAAAGAATATGCCTAATTACTACCGCGATCTCTGCGGTATTCAAAAGTTTTTTATTGCTGAAGGATTGCACAAAGTGATGCGAGCTCGGTTGTTTTGTGTAATTCGGGGAGTGTATGCTCCCTTTATCATAGTTCTTTACCTGAAATGTCAGGAATTGAAGGGTCAAGTTTATGGCTTGGCGTTGAGAACCCGGAAAACGGGGTTGGTCTCGTGGTTGCTAGGGTGGGATCCCACCCTACTAGGGTATATATTGTTGTTATTTTGTTAAATAATATTTGTAAAAATAAAATTAGTTGTTTTTATTTCAGCCTAACCAAAGTAATAAGTAATATTGTAATCTCATTGATAATATAACTTCATGGAAAGATGACACCCGAAAGAGATTACGAGCTAAAACCACACAACAGCTTTGGCCTTGCCGTAAAAGCAGCAGCCTTTATTGCTGTAGAAGACGAGGGAACTTTGGAAGAGGCACTGTCCATCAAAACACGTCCCCGGATGATCCTCGGTGGAGGGAGCAATATTTTATTTACAAAAAAATATCCCGGATTACTCATCCACAATAAAATTAAAGGCAAGGAAATTATCCGGAATTACAAACACCATGTGCACATATCCGCAGGGGCCGGTGAAAACTGGCATGAACTGGTATGTTGGGCGATTGAAAATGATCTGGGCGGCATTGAAAATTTATCTCTAATTCCGGGAACGGTTGGGGCGGCACCTATCCAGAATATTGGTGCTTATGGAGTCGAGCTGAAAGATGTTTTAGTAAGGCTTGAGGCTATGGAACTGAAAACCGGAGCGATACATATTTTCAAAAACAAAGATTGCCAGTTTGGCTATCGGGACAGTATTTTTAAAAGACAACTAAAAGGGCGATATTGCATTACCAAAGTTATACTGCGGTTACAAAAGGCGCCACATCGACTCCATACGGCTTATGGTGCTATCCGCAAAGTGCTGGAAGAAAATGGCAATACCGATTTTGGTATCCGAGAATTGAGTGCAGCCATTATTAAAATTCGGCAAAGCAAACTGCCTGATCCAAAGAAAATTGGAAATGCCGGAAGTTTTTTTAAAAACCCGATTGTTGCTGCCCGAAAATTTAAAAAACTAAACAATTTGTACCCGAAAATGCCACATTATCCTCAATCGGATGGGAAAGTGAAGATTCCCGCAGCTTGGTTAATTGACCAATGTGGTTGGAAGGGAAAGCGGAAAGGGAATGTGGGCTGCCATATTAACCAACCTTTAGTCCTTGTCAATTATGGTGGTGGTACCGGAAAGGCCATTCAAAAGCTATCAGAAGCGATTCAGCAATCTGTGGTGGAAAAATTTGGGATAAAGTTGTCGGCAGAGGTTAATATCATTTGAATCAAATTTTTAGTTTCCCCTAAAAATTGCTTTTCCAAAAACTTAAGCCTACTTTTACGAAAAAAAAGTATGAAATTTTACCTTACGTTATTATTCAACTTGTTTTTGTTGTTCAATATACCAATGCAGGCACAACAGCAACTTATTGAACCTTGTAAATTCGGGCAACCCCTCATTGATGCCTTACAGGATGCCTATACCCCAGCTGCGACATTGGGCTACGGGCCGGCCAGAGATATTTTATACTCCGAAATAGACAATGTTGGCCTCGACCTTTCCTGTATATATACCCAATTCACGGTGACGCTCGATCCAAATGCAGATCCCAGCTCTTCCGCATATCAAGGTGGTTTCGGAATCAATGCAGAACATGTGTTCCCACAGTCGCTCGGGGCAGGATCGGAACCGGCCAAAAGTGATCTGTATAATATTTTCCCATGTCGAGTCCCCGTAAATAGCGAAAGGGGAAACTGTCGTTTTGGAGAAATAGAGGATACTGACACCGAAAAGTGGTTTTATCTGGATCAAGAATTGAACAATATCCCAACAACAGATATAGATAAGTATAGTGAAAAAGATACCGAAGATTGTGTCTTTGAACCTAGGGAATCTTCCAAAGGAGATATTGCCAGGGCGATGTTTTACTTTTATGCCATTTATCAATCCAATGCCGGTACTGCTGGGGCAAACTTTTTTGATCTCCAGAAAGCAACGCTCCACGATTGGCACATGGCTGACCCCGTAGACAATGTCGAGAAAGGACGAGACAGTTTGATCGCCTTGCAACAAGGCAACCACAATCCTTTCATTCTAGACAATTCCTTAGCATGGCGTGCTTACTTTGTTGCAGATGCTGCTTGGCCGGAAGGTGATCCCAACTGTTTTACTACTGCCATTTCCGATGTAAAACCAGAAAATGAGATCAGCATAGCCGCTACTTTTGTGGAGGATGAAGTTATCGTGTATGGTAAGAAAAATACGGGGAACATCACCTTATGCAATGTAAAAGGCGAAGTGCTTCATACTCAAAAATTATTTGCAGAAACCCATTTGTCCGTACAAGATTTACCAAGAGGTATCTATGTTTTATCTATTTATACGAATCAATCAGGTAAAGCCTTTCGAATATTCAAGTGGTGATATTTAAAAAAGCAACTTTATACTTAAAACTGAGCTACTTTGCGATAGGCTTAGCTTTCGAAAGCTAAGAAAATGCCAGCAAATAACAAATAACAAATCACTTTTCACACCGCTTGCGATATATTTGTTGTACTTTTGTCGGTCTGTTATTAAAAAAATATTTTTCTTTAAATTTTAAGTATATTTTTTTGCTAAATCCTTGATTTATAAAATAATAGCTTGATTTTTGAAGTTAAAACAAAACTTTAAGGAAAAATGTTATGTATATAAATGGCATTGTTTTTAATGCATCTTATTTGTAAAGTCGCTAAGGATGGAGAATTTAATGCAAAGTAATAAACAGGGTAAGATAAAATTTTGGTTGCCAACATTACTGGCCATAGTAATGGTTGTAGGAATTGTAATTGGCACAAAACTGAAACCAGCTCCCAAAATGGTAGCCTTCAATCCTTCCGATTTTCCAGCCATAACCAGCCTAGAACAGGGGCGGGTGGAGGAGCTGATCCGCTATATCGAAGCTAAATATGTAGATGAGGTGAATGGAGATGAGCTGGTCGGTACCGTTATCGACAAATTATTGAATGAACTAGATCCACATTCCAATTATATTTCTGCGAACGAACTGGAAGAAGTCAGTGAACAACTGGACGGTAGTTTCGATGGTATCGGTATCGAATTTATGATTATGGAAGATACCGTTGTCGTCATTGCACCTATTGTTGGTGGGCCATCAGAGGCTGTTGGGATTATGGCGGGCGACAAAATTGTGTCTATTGAAGATTCTATTGTGGCCGGCACGAAATTTAGCCTTGATGATGTGATGGAAAAGTTACGGGGAGAAAGAGGTTCCGCTATTCGATTGGGTATCAAGCGCAAAAGTGACGAGGATATAAAGGAGTTTAGTGTCAAGAGAGATGAAATTCCGATCTATAGTGTAGATGCATCTTACATGTTGGATTCTGAAACAGGTTATATTAAAATCAATCGGTTCAGTGCAAATACTTATGCCGAATTTATGCAAAGTGTCGAGAAGCTGGTCGAAGAATCTGGTATGGAAAACTTAGTCATTGATGTTCGCCAAAACCCAGGTGGATATTTGCAACAGGCTACTAAAATTTTAAGCCAGCTTTTCAAAGAAAAAGATAGACTTCTGGTGTATACCGAGGGGCGTTTTGGCTTGCGCAATGAATATGAAAGTACCGGAAAAACTTTCTTCAAAATTAATAATATTACCGTCCTTATTGATGAAGGTTCGGCTTCCGCTAGTGAAATCTTAGCCGGAGCGGTTCAGGATTGGGATAGGGGGCATATCATTGGAAGACGTTCTTTTGGTAAAGGGCTTGTCCAAGAACAATATCGCCTGACGGATGGGTCGGCGCTTCGGCTTACGGTTGCTCGATACTATACGCCTTCCGGCAGGTCTATTCAAAAGTCTTATGACAATATGGATTCCTATGATGGTGATTTGATGAACCGGACTTATTCCGGCGAGCTTTCTCACTTGGATAGTATTGATGTGGTGGACAGTACAGAGTATTATACGGCTAGTGGCCGTGTGGTGTATGGTGGCGGAGGTATTACCCCAGATGTTTTTGTGCCTATAGATACTTTATTGCTCAACGATTACTACCTGAGTTTGCGGCAGCATATTCCTCAGTTTACCTACCGGTATTTTGAGCGGAATGAAAAGCAGTTGGATATGGAAAGAAAGGCGTTTTTACATAATTTCCAATTTTCTTCAAAGGAACTAAAAAGCTTTTGGGATTATGCCGTTGAGAAAGGAATTGAAAGAAATGAAAACGAATTTAAACGCATAGAAGAAGTGCTGGCACTAAGCCTCAAAGCCAGACTCGCGAAAATATTATTTCAAGAAGAAGGGTACTATATGGTTTGGAACCAACAAGATCCCATCGTTCAAAAAGCCATAGAGCTTATTCGGGAAGATAGTAGCCTTTCGTTGGAGGAGTAACTTATTATTGTGTTATTAATCCTTAATGGCTTGCAGGTAGTTTCTTGCAAGCCATTTTTCTTTGCTGTAAAGTTTAAAAATTCATTATCTTTACCCTACTAACTTGATACAACTATTTCTATATTTCTTTGTCTTTATATAATGAGGATACATCTCATATTGTCGTACGCGAGGATTTTAATGGTGTCGGTACTACGTACCCTGTCTGCGTGGCTTGCCAGGCAGGCTCTATTTAATTTATTCGTTCTTTATAACTACAAACGGAATCGGTTCTCTGAACCTCATCTATAGGAAAGAGGATCGTTTGATAGCTCCAGAGGAGCGGCACCATTTGTAGAAAAATGTTAATCGTAATTTGAGGTGCGTAGCACCGGCTCCAAAACGACAATTTGGGACGCACCCTATAATGATGCTATACACACTAAAAATATTTATGATTCAACTAAAAGGGATAAAAAAATCTTACCAAACCGGCCCAAACAAACTTCAGGTACTGAAAGGAATTGATCTTGAAATCAACCAAGGGGATTTTGTATCCATTATGGGGTCTTCTGGCTCCGGAAAATCGACCTTGCTCAATATTCTGGGGATTTTGGATGAATATGATGAAGGAGAATACACTTTGGATGGGACTTTAATTAAAAATATTTCTCAGAAACAAGCTGCCATTTATCGTAACCAATTTATTGGTTTTGTCTTCCAGTCTTTCAACTTACTGTCTTTTAAAACAGCAGTTGAAAATGTGGCCTTACCTTTATATTATAAAAAAGTAAACCGAAAAGTTCGGCAGGAAATGGCACTGGAATTACTCGGAAAGGTTGGCTTGAGGGATTGGGCAGATCATTTGCCAAGTCAGTTATCCGGAGGACAGCAACAAAGGGTAGCCATCGCACGAGCCTTGATTTCCCAGCCAAAAGTGATTCTGGCTGATGAACCCACCGGAGCTTTAGATTCTCAAACATCTTACGAAGTCATGGATATTTTTAAACAGGTCAACCAACAGGGCATCACCGTAGTGATCGTCACACATGAAAACGATATCGCAGATATGACCAAAAGAATCATCCGCCTGAAAGATGGCAACATTGAACAAAATCAGGTAACACTTTCTACCTGAATATTCTTATCTTATGATTTGATTCTGATTAATGCTCGAAGAACGATCCGTACGATAATAAATTTAAAGATCGAAAGCCAAGAAAGTGCGAACAAATCACAAATCACAAATCACCAAATTCCACGATGATTGATACAGACAAATGGCAAGAAATATTCAACTCCATAGGAAGGCATAAACTCCGTACAGCCCTTACCGCTTTCGGGGTAGCTTGGGGTATTTTTATGCTGGTCGTTTTCCTCGGTGCCGGGAAGGGATTGGAAAATGGGGTCAAATATTCCTTTCAGGATGACGCCCTCAATAGCATCTGGTTATACAAAGGCAGCACTTCAAAACCGTATAAAGGATTAAAACCGGGGCGGAATATTCAGTTTTATAATAGCGATTATGATTTGGTGAAATCGGAAATCTCTCGGGTGGAACATATCTCCGGACGATTCTGGCTGCCTGGCGAGACAATGGTGCGTCGGGGGAATGTCTTGAAAAATTTCGGTGTTCGTTGTGTGCATCCTGGTCATCTTCATATTGAGAATACCCTGATGACAAAGGGGCGTTTTATCAATGAACAAGATCTTGAAGAAAAACGTAAGGTAGTTGTTATTGGAGAATTGGTAAAAGAAGGTTTTTATTAAAAAGAAGAAAATCCGATCGGTACTTTTCTGTCGATCAATAATGTGGATTATAAGGTGATCGGATACTTCCACGATCAGGGAGGCGAATGGGAAATGCGGCGGTTATATATCCCCATTACAACGGCACAAAGTATTTATGGGAATCACCAAAAGATAGATCAATTGATGTTCACCCTTGGAGATGCTAGTCCTGAAGAAACGGAAAAGATTGAAAATGAAGTGAGGCGAAAATTTGCCGGAAAATACAATTTCGATGTGGAAGACAATCAGGCGATTTATATCAGAAATAACGTTACAGAATTTTTAGAATTTCAAAACTTTTTTGCCGCCATAAAAATATTCATCTGGGTGGTCGGTATCGGTAGCATTTTGGCGGGCATCATCGGGGTTTCCAATATTATGCTTATTATTGTGAAAGACCGTACCAAGGAAATCGGTATTCGGAAAGCATTGGGGGCAACTCCTGCTGCGATCATCGGTATGATTGTTCAGGAAGCGGTTTTCAT
>JAHDGC010000989.1 GCA_020627865.1 Saprospiraceae bacterium
CTCTACCCGTACACTAACGGCAGCCACTACAGCACCACGAATATCTTTAGCATCATAATTTTTATTAAAAAAGCCCCGCACGGTTGAAACCAAAGACTCCCTAAAGGCATTGAGATGCGTTCCTCCCTGTGTTGTGTTTTGCCCGTTCACGAAAGAATGATACTGCTCTCCATAATGATTCCCATGACTCATCGCAACTTCAATATCATCCCCTTTCAGATGAATGATAGGATAGCGTAAATTTTCCGATTGCGTTTGCCGGCTCAAAAGATCATATAACCCCCTTTGGGAATAGATCATCTTATCGTTAAACTTGATCTTTAGCCCTGCATTGAGGTATGCATAATTCCATAGCTGGGTTTCAATATATTCGCTACGGAATTTATATTTTTTAAAAATTGAAGTATCTGGACGGAATACAATGTAGGTTCCATTATCTTCCTTGGATTTGGCTACCCTAGCGTCCTTTTTCAATACTCCCTGTTCAAACTCCGCTACCTTTGTCTTCCCTTCACGAATGGCCTGCACTCGAAAATAATTAGACAAGGCATTCACCGCCTTTGTTCCGACCCCATTCAATCCGACCGATTTCTTAAAGGCTTTGGAGTCATATTTCCCTCCAGTATTAATCTTGGAGACACAATCCACCACTTTCCCGAGCGGAATCCCCCTTCCATAATCTCGGACACGGACTTCCCCCTCCTCTACAATCACCTCAATCACCTTACCGAAACCCATCACGTATTCATCAATACAGTTATCCACGACTTCTTTCAGCAAAATATAAATACCGTCATCCGGAGAAGAGCCATCTCCCAGTTTACCAATGTACATTCCTGGACGCATACGGATATGTTGGCGCCAGTCTAAAGATTTAATGTTCGCTTCTGTATATTGTGCCATTTGTATAAAATTATATTTTTATTTCTCATAGTAGCTCAAGTCCTCTATAATGTCTCTGAATTCAAGGCTTGATTTAAAACAAAGTACAAATTTAATGTCTTTTCATCAAAAATGGATGTTTACCAACATAGAAATCCACAAGTTGTTGATAAGTAGGCCTGTTTTGATATAATTAGTATACGGGGTGTGGCGGTAATTTGTTTAGGCAACGGGCTACAGGCGGTTCAATACATTTACCTTATTCATACTTTTCACATCCTGCAATAATTGGGGATTGATATTGGTTCGGGCAAAATCAATGGTACTGTTTCGATCATCCCAAATTTGAATATTCATTTCCTTGGCAAAGATCTTAGCCAGGTCTCCCATATTTTTAGCATAACTCTCCGAACGCCCTAAAGCGATAAAAAGATCAACAACAGACATTCGGATAATCTCGTACTTATCCAAATACATCAACATGGCGCGCAAGCTCTTCCCCTTATAGTTTTTACCAATTTCAACCATTTTGGTCTTCAATTCACTAACGGAGTAGCCCAATAGTTTTGCCCGATAACGCCACCATTCGTAATTATCATTCTTGTTTTTCCGCTGTTCAAATTTTTCCTGATGGTGGGCTTCCACCTTTTTCTGGCAAGAAACAAGCCCCATCACCTTCGTAATTTCCAGCACGGCCATAATCTGATCTTTGCTGAACATTTCCATTGGATCGGGCATACCTTCTGCAGCCAAAAAATACTTCGCTACTTTTTGCTTGATTCCACTATCAGAATTCAAGGTAATCAAGCGAGCCAATTGTAAAGAAATATAGTAATCTTTATGCTTGCC
>JAHDGC010000177.1 GCA_020627865.1 Saprospiraceae bacterium
GAGTATGAAAAATTTAATAAAATATCTGATTCTAAGCCTTTTTCTTGTGATTGGAACAACATCGTTCTATTCTTGTAGTAAAAAAACAGGCTGCCCTATCAATGAAAATGCCCATGTCATGCCTGGTAAAAATGGTAAATACAAGAAATCTAAGAGTAGAAGCGGGCTTTTCCCCAAGAAAAGAGGCGGAAAGTAGGCTTTCTATTTACCTATGCTTGCCGTCAGGAAGCTTAATGTATTAAACATTAACCATATATTCAAGTGCAAACGGAGTGTTTTTTCACTATTCTAGCTTTTTTAATGGTTTATGACCCTTGCATCCAGTGCATCTGTCAAGCCTTCCCCTATAAGGTTGAAAATAGTAACCGTAACGAAAATAGCCATTCCAGGAAATATGGCTAACCACCAAGCAGAAATGTTCAATCGAGCCGATTGCAGCGTCGATCCCCAAGTAACTTGCTCTGACGGAATCCCGATCCCTAAAAAGGAAAGACTCGCTTCTGTAAGTACTGCCCCCGCTATTCCGAAAGAAACCGCGATCAAAACAGGCCCCAGCGCATTAGGCAAAGCATGCTTTATCATAATTCTCCAATCAGAGAAGCCCATTGCCCTTGCCGCCTCAATATAACTCAATTCCCGAATTCGTATTAATTCTGCCCTTACGAAACGGGCTATGCTCCGCCAACTAATCAATCCTATAATTAATGTAATCTTAGAAATAGACTGTTTTTCGATAATCGCAATCAAGGCCAACAACAGCAACAGCATTGGAACCGAATTTATGACTTCAATCATTCTCATGACAATGAGGTCAACGGGAATGGTTATTTTCTTTGCAAAAAAAGAAAACCGTTTAAGGATTTTTACCAAAAAATTGAATCCAGCAACAAGCACAAGGAATAATAGCACCCCTGTAAGAATAGGCCAACCCGCCGAAGACTCCATCAAGGCATAAGATCGAGCAACGAAAGCCCAGAAAAAAGCCAACGGGATGCCTACGGCATTAAGGATCATTCGCCCCCTAGATACTTTCAGGCTGTGATCCCCAAAATAGCCTGCAATCCCCCCGAAAAAGATACCAATAACCAACGCAATCGCCATGGATACAATCCCGACAAAAAACGCCGTTCGCGTTCCAGACACTAGCCCAGCTGCTAAATCTCGCCCAAGTCTGTCCGTTCCCAAAAAATGCCGAAGTCTTGAAGATTTGACATTCTGCTCACCTAAAGGACTAACAAATGAATTATGAAGGTCAATAGAGGAAGAAGAATATGGAATGGGTGCCCGAATGACTTTCTCATACTTATAGTTCTTCCAATCTTGCGTTTTGAATGCTTCGGCACGAGCCGCAAGTCCTGCATCCACCAAATATTCTCGAAAAACGGGGAAATGATGTTTTCCGTCTAACTTACAATACAGCGGAACCTCATTCGCGATAAAATCTGCCAATACGGCAATGATACCCAGCAAAATAGCAATGCGCAGACTCCATACTGCAAATCTATTCTGGGCAAAACGATCCCTTATCTTTACCCAATACTGATCTTCTTGTTTTTCACTCATGTTGTTTTGTCAAATGCTACTCTCGGGTCTAGCTTGGCGTAAATCAAATCGCTGAATAACATGCCAAACATAGTAAGAAATGCTGACAACATCAAAACGGCATAAACAACAGACCAGTCCAGATCGCGAATAGCAAAATATACCAAACGCCCCATCCCCGGAATATTGAAAATAACTTCAAGGATAACAGAACCTGCAATAGCGGCCGGAAAGACACCAGCAAAAATAGTAACAATGGGGAAAAGTGCATTTTTGAAAGCATGCCGCCACGCGACCAAACGATTGCTCAACCCTTTTGCCCTTGCCGTACGAATAAAATCTTCTTGGATTACGTTAATCATACTGCTCCGCATCTGACGAGATAGGAAAGCAAAATTATTGATACTTAAGCAAAATACGGGTAAGATAAGCTGACTCGGTTTGGACAAGCCAATAGGGGGGAAAATATCCATCCATTCCCCATATTCTGATGTTGTAAAAAAAACAATCATTATAGTAGCCAGCCAAAAAGAAGGAACAGAATAAAACATGAAAAGTGTTAGAGAAGACCAGCGATCGAAACGGCTACCTTTGCGCCCAGCAGCATAAACACCAAGCGGAATTGCGATCAAAAAAGTAATAAAGAGAGAAAGCAAACTCAACAGAAGGGTTATTTTTAGTGCTGGAATAAGCCTATCTATAACAGGTTCCATCCTGCTACTAGTTGGGCAAGAAGTCCCCATATCCGGCTCCCAAGCAATAAAAGGGAACTTGCTGGAGAAGCCCAATTTATCATTCAACCCTAAAAAATTACACAACCAAATGTGGTATTGGTTGTCCAAGCCATAGAAATTAAGGCCCGGCACAAACAGTTTCCACCGAGTTGCCGTTTCTTTTATGTTTTGATAGTTGTTTTTAATCTTAAGGAAAGGCGCGGATAGAAGAGCAGTTGTCTCCGCAGTTGTTGTAATCTGCCGATCAATATCTGCGCAAGCCATTGCAATATCTCCCTGTTTATGCGCTGCATTTAGCAAACTCAAATACTTAGAAATTTCGACCTTGGCCAAAGCAACATTTTCCAAACTATCAGGCACATTACCCAATACAACTTTAAAGTCCCTCAAAGCATCAAAGTACGCAGATATGACTGGCCAATTCCCATACTGGCTAATCATCTTCTCCCGAACGTGGCGTTCCTCCGGCTTAATCACCCGATAAAGCGTATCCGGATAGGCTATGGACTGAATAGTGCCATAAAAAACCGGCTTGTCCATATGGAGAAAGTTTGCCATATTCGCATACTCTACCGCATTAAAGGCTTCCCCCATGTCCAAGCATTTCTCGACAGGATCACCCGGCGTCATTTTGCTCAATCCAAAAGTTATTACCGAAATGATTAGTATCGTCGGCAAAAACAAGATGATTCGTTTAAGGATATACCTCAGCATTGATTATTTGGTTCCTGTAGCAAAATAATTTTCATGATAACCAGGCCTACGAATAGAGGTAATAACATGCTTGAACTTTTTGTCTACCGCGATTCGTTCCTGTGGTGCATACAGGAAGATTGCCGGTTGTTCTTCATACAAAATTTCTTGAAATCTCTTGTACATGCTATTCCGCTTATTTTCATCCATTTCCACGACAATATCCTCGATGAGCTTGTCTGATTCCGGTGTACCAAATCCTGAAAAATT
Source organism: Saprospiraceae bacterium (assembly GCA_020627865.1). Classification (GTDB taxonomy): domain Bacteria; phylum Bacteroidota; class Bacteroidia; order Chitinophagales; family Saprospiraceae; genus JAHDGC01. The sequence goes on from JAHDGC010000177.1 coordinate 3,240, forward strand.
CAATCCCCGACCGGCATAACTATCAGAATGCCAACGGGAAGAGAAATCATCCAAAATCGGCAAGCCCTGTGCTCTAGTAATAGACATTTCAAAGTCTTTATTTAGCATAGACGAAACCAGAGCATTCATGTCCAACCCAACAATCTCAATAGCAACACCCTGCTTTTTAGCAGCTTCTTGCAATAACAGCAATATCGATCTCCCCACGTTTGCGGCAGCACCATAAATAACCTTGATCTCCAGCTCGACCAAATTGCCATCAACCGTCTGATCCAAGATACCGTTTCCATTACTATCCGCCCATCCCGCTTCTTTCAGTAACTGTCCTGCTTTTTCTGGATTATAATCAATCAATTTCAGGGATTCATTATAATAAGGCTTCGACGGATGAACCGGGCTAGTGATCCTAACGGCCAAATCCTTTAATATCGTTTTTTGCGCTTGATTGAGATCAAGCAAATGCGCAATGGCTTTCCTCGTTTTTTTATCTTTCAGTTTAGGTAAAGTCGTTTGGAAGTTTGCATAGTAATAATCCAGCAAAGCAGGGGCATGGAAACTCAATTTATCCTTATGCGTCTTCTCCAGTTGTTTGAAAGCCTCTGGATCTATGGCACTCATGACATCCAATTCTCCACTTTTCAGATAAGTTAGTGCCGTTACTACATCTGGGATAATTTTATACACGATCTTCTTAGGAATGGCAGTCAACATCGGATATTTATTCCTCAGTTTATCTCCCCACCAGTTTTCTTTCTTGGTCAAAACCAAGCGATCATTGGGCACATACTCCTCTAGCTTATAAGCGCCACAGGAAGAAACAAAGTCTTTTTCCGTTATGTATTTTGAACTCGTAAAATCATCCGCTACTTTTTTCAATCCAGCATCTTCCTTTGCCCAATCTTCAGTTACCCATTTCTTATCCTTATTTTTTTCAATCAAATCAACAATTGTATATTTTTGCAAGACATTTCCCGGATCATACATATATGCTGGATAAAAATAAATGCCACCGACAATCTCTTCCCCAAGAATATGCTTGTCATAAACCACACTAAACTTCTTCGGATTCTTCGGATCAATTTTAAAATCCTTGATCTCTTTAAAGTACGGTTTATATGGTGTTTTAATACCCGGGATCAGGCAAGCTTTTATGATAAAAGCATAATCAGATGCCTGTACTGGACTTCCATTATCCCAAACCGCTTCCTCATGGATCTCAAAAGTATAGCGCAACATTCCCTTAAATGCTCCGGATTCTATTTCCTCAATAACCGGTAATGTTTTTGCCAACACTGGACTCAAGGTCAAACTCACGGGATCAATGTGGAGCAATGTTGGGAAGAAACGTTCACTAACTACGGTAGAATAGCCCCCCCGATTGATGTACGGAGATAAACCACCTGGATCACCCATCAGATGCACATTCACAGTAGTATTTTCCGTAAAGGGAAGATCACTTATGGCTATTTTGTCAGTGACTTCAGGATTAGAAGCATCTCCTACCTTTGATTCAGGCGGATCCGTTCTACAAGAAAAAAAACAAAGCAGGATTAAAACACCTGCAAAAATAGCGGATAACGATTTTGAATAGTCTTTCATCTGTTATTTATATTTGCTTAACTTGATTACAATTATGCTACGAAAGAGATACTAGATTTTATTCTATTGCAAATCTACAGAACAATAATCCATATCATATGTTATTACCCTTAAAACAGGACGACGGAAGCGGAATAACAAAAGGAATACTGGATGGTTTGGTGCCAAGGCATGGATCAGTAATTAATTGAACAATTCTACGCGTTCTATTGTCCCATAACGTCACCTGCTTGCGTGACACAGTCAGGCAGGTTAAAAAGCCCTGTTTGGCAGGTGCCAACCAGACAAACTCGTCGATGCCCCGCATCGCCTGCGTTTTTTGCCTAGTTCTGAAACAATATAACTTTGTATAATTTTTTCACTTTATTAATGTCCCATACCTAAAACACAATTTCTCAATCAGATCAAATATAGGGATATATTACCGACTATCAAAATAAACCAATGCCAACAGTTGTCATAACGGGAGGAACAGGCTTAATCGGAACCCGCTTAAGTCACTTACTCAAGGAACAAGGATTCCAAGTTGCCCATCTTAGCAGAAGGGAAAACCTGAAAGCGACCTTTCCGGCCTATCATTGGAATCCCGCTACCGGAGACATCGACCCAACACCTTTACTAAAAGCAGACCACATTATCATGATGGCTGGTGCCGGAATCATTGATAAACCCTGGACAAATACCCGCAAAAAAGAGTTGATTGCTAGTCGAGTAGACGGGAATTTGCTCATTGCACAAGCTGTAAAAGCACACCGACTCCAGCCCAAATCCATAGTTGCGGCATCTGCCATCGGATATTATGGTAATAAAGGAGACCAGCTTCTCAGAGAAAATGACCAACCGGGACAAGGTTTTTTATCGGAATGTACTCTGGCATGGGAAGAAAGCTTAAATGCTTTCGAGCATCTGGATATTCGGCTGACCAAACTTCGCATAGGTATCGTGCTGTCCACTTTGGGTGGCGCACTGGAAAAATTGGCCTTATCCTTTAATTTCGGTACTGGAAATTACTTCGGCAAAGGCGGACAATACTATTCCTGGATTCATATAGATGATATGTGTCGAATGATCGAATTTGCCATGAAAGCAGAAAATGTAACGGGAACCTATAATGCTGTTGGCCCAGAGCCAGCAACCCTAAAGACCTTAATTTATGCCATAAAAGCAGCCAAGAAGAGCAATGCCCTAATCTTTCCCGTTCCTGAAATGGCCATAAAACTAGCATTGGGACAACGGGCGGCAATGATTTTAGGTAGTATGAGGATTTCTAGTCAAGCTATAGCACAAGCAGGATTTCAGTTTAAGTTTCCGGAGCTTATTCCAGCATTAGAGGATTTAATTGCGAGGAAAATTTGATTTTTTAAAATAATGGGGATGAAATGAACTGTCCTTTAGTGGAGACGGAATTCATTCCGTCTCTACTCGAATACTTCAATATCTTTTGTTTTCACGACCAAATCGGTAAACTTCCCTTTAAATCGAGTCGCTTTAACGATGTGATTATCAATCCAGTGGTAATTTCCCCCTCTAGGTTTACCGAATATGATACTGTGATATTTAAAGTTATTCTTCTTGAGCCATTCTTCTGTTACCGAACGTTGGGCTTCGGTACGGGAAGTAAAAAACGTGATAATATGCCCTTCGTCATACCATTTGTTGATAATCTTCAAGGCATCGGGATAGGCTAGACAAGTCGCCATTCTTTCTGCTTCCTCATTCGGAATATCATCGCAAATCGTACCATCTATATCTATCAGAAAGTTCTTTATGGTATCCGGTAAAAGTGGACTCTCAGCCTTGCCATTTTCATTATATTTCTTCTGTAAAATCTTATCGCCTGGGTTCATGCGGAACTATATTTTTCTATGATAAATAAATTGGGATAACTACTTACAAATGTATGACAAAACTATGAAAGGGCTAAATATACACTAACATGTTTTTAAAAATTCATATTTGTTAATTTTATCAAGCAAAAATTATGCAAAATTTCTCGAATACGACATATAAGTACCGTAAGCGGCATAAAAGTGATTTTTTGATCGTGATTAGTCTGCACATTCTTGGCTTCTGATCGTTTAATTAAATCGTAATATGCTAACATTCGGCATATTAAGGGACTATAGGTAATCAGGCAAAAAAGTGGTAATATTTGTAAGCCATTTACATAATGACCTGCCTGCGTGTCCGCAGGAACAGGCAGGGGTTGAAGAAAAATTTTTAAACTTACCAGTTTTTAATCCGATTGCCTATAATAACTAATCGACCAGTCACCAATAACTACACTACAACTCCCGTTTAAACGGCAGAATCCAATCTGCATGCCGAAACATCTCCCATTCTACTCCTGCTAAATTAACCTTATCATCAATATACCGCTGGGATTTATGTTGATTTAGCCTTAGCTTAATGTCAGCATAAATCTCAACATCCGGTTTCCCAATTTGTTGTAAGCTATCCCGCAAATAATGTGCATACTGCAGGATCATATCCGGATGAGTAATCATCTTTCGGTACTGCCTGCTGGACAATTGCTTCGACGGATAATGGATTTTTGGCTTGTCTTCATCCGGAAAAACAAGCCGGAATTTACCAGTTCCCCTTTTCTGCCGCAACATCATCCGCCACGAATACCGGTGACCTTCTTCCGTCCAAGCCACATCCCCCTTGAACAAATGATGCCGGAAGGGAACGGTTACATGTACCAAACAGAAAATGACGACAACAGCCGTTATCCATTTTTGTCCAGTTTCTGAAATATGTAAAGCCTCATGCTCTGGAATTTTTGCTGAAAATTTTTGCTGCCAATAGCTTTCCAGTCGCCTTACCCAATTGAATTTTTCCTTTAAGTAATTGAAAAACCGCAATGGCCAATCCGGAGGAAAAAACAGGGAACTTAGTACCAAAGAAAAATAGGGAAAAATACCAATCTTAAACAAGATGAGGTTCATACAATGAAAAAAGATCAGGAAAAAAAATGCCGCAATACGGGTACGTTTCCACAAAAGAAAAAATACTATGGTCAAATCCAGCAACAAACCTCCATAACTCATAAAATAGGCGAACCACTCCTGCTTAAGCAACAGTCCGATAAGGAACATATCTGATTTTTGGTTTAACCATATTTTCAAGGGTTGCCCTACCAGCCAATCCGGATTAAGCTTCGCGATACCTCCATAAAAGTAGACGATCCCCATCATAAATGCCAGTATCCCCGTCGAGACCCAAGGCACATAATTTACCCGCCTGTCTGGTCGCTTGATATTATCTAAAGCAAGCGCCCTATCCGCAGGCAGGAAAAACATCAGGATACTGACCAGCATAAATAAATAACCATGATTGAGATAGAAGACTTTTTCCATAAAGAAAAACCAGCTAAAACTCAAGGCAAAAACCACACAAGCAGACCGATACCATTTTCCGATTGCAATACAAATAGCCGCTACCATTGCCACAATAAAAAGCAAGCTCATGAAAGGCTCCGGTAAGGGATGCACCCATTGGAATCCGTAATACTTGAAATGAAAATGTTCCGGCTCGAAGGATTTTTTATACAGATGTTTATAAGTCCAAGTCCCCAACACATCCGCAAAGGCTAGAATACCAAAGGCAATCCTAAAAAAAACAAGGGTAGCAATATGGGTGGGTTGGAAAAGGAATTTCATGTGGGCTGTACTTTTGTTTTCAAGCAAGGATATACCGCAAGCGGTGTATACAGTTATTAGTTGTCAGTGATTGGTATGCACTTTCTTGGCAGCTGACCACTAAATCCATTGAACAGTAGCCTTTTATACAAAAAAATTTTAACATAGAAACCCTCTTTTTATCTCATTCAAAGTGTAAAAGCGTCTTTAAAATAAAACCCGGAAGATTAAAGCCACCCCAAATCCGAAAAGAATCACTCCAGCGATTCGACGCAACCACAACAGATGCCCATAGGTCAACTTATGCCGAATCACTTCAGCTAACAAAATTTTCAAACTGTCGGTTAGCATAATCGTTCCCAATAACCCAATAAAAAACAACAATGCTTGTTGGTGATTCAGTCCTTCTTTCACAATCACCACACTCATTACACTAATCCAGAAAAAAACGGTGAATGGATTGGCCGTATTAATCAAAAATCCTTTTAAGAATAATTTCGGATTAGAACGAATTTCGGATGAAGCAATACTCAAGTCTGGCGGGCTACTTAATACGGTACCTAGCCCAAAAATCATAAGGATGATGCCACCGGCAATGCCAAGCGTCAGTTCAAAACCTGACCACGAAGTAGCCGCCATAACATAAGAGATACCAAAATATACGGAAACAATATACAGGAAATCACTCAACCATACGCCCGCCGCAACAACAAGCCCTGCACGAAGCCCTTGCTCTACTCCGGCTTGAAGTAGTGCCACTAGAATGGGGCCAGCTAAGATAGCAAGAGCTAAACCCCAGAGTATGCCTTGAAAGAATAATTCCACACGGTTATATTAATGCATTACTTCCAAAGCTATCGGTTAGTTTGAAGCCGAATGCTGTCAACTTAAGCAAAACATGTGAAAAACATGAAAAACAGTATCTAAGCAATAGTGCTGTAAAGCCGAGAAAATACTGTCCCCCTCCGAAGGGGGACACAGCACATGCTTGGCATTTAGTGCTTAATAACTTGGGATCATGATCTTTCTCATGGAGTTCATCTTAAGTTGACAGCATTCAACTTGAAACTAACCAGTAGCTTTGAAATTAAAGGTTATATAACAAAGTGTTTGTTGATGATAGTTAAACGATTATAAAGGTAAATAGTTTCAAGAAAAAATAGAAAAATATCTATGATTTTCAATCAAAATCTTGCCGTGACTCCGCCCAGCAAATTAATTCCATAAGAGGGATACCGGAACCAACGTTGTCTTTTATTATTAAAAAGATTATTGGCATTGACGAAAACTCCGATGTTTTTAGTTACAAAATATTCTGCCCCTAAACTAATGTCAAACAAGCTATTCAAGTCCTGCGCTACGCCCAAACTATTCCTGAAAGGAACGGCATCTGCAATATAGGCTTCGGCCTTTAGCATCAAGTTCTCCTTTTTCAAGGCAGTATACCGGAGGCTGATATTAGACTCCAACGAAGGAAGGTGCCATGCTTTTTCCTCATTTTTTACATCATAAATATTTTGGCCAACCATAATGTCTATTTGTAAATTTTTGATCGGTTCTGCCGTTATGGTTCCAGCAATATTGATAATATTTACGGTATCATATAAAACTTGGAAACGTTTATTATCCCGGCTGTCCGTAAGGAAAAGGGCCAGTTCATTGGATGGTTTATAACCAACTTCGGCTTTGTAGTTAAACGCTTTATACCGGCCATTTATCCCTCCAAAATAATGGAAATAAGAAGTATTTCTCAATATAGGATCGGAAGCGAGAAAAGGATTAAAGTCCGTTAGCTGCTGAAAATTATTTTTCCGGAATCCACCTTGCCAACCGGCAAAGACCGCCAGTTTTTTACCCAGAATATTGGCAGAAGCTTCGATATCGGGGAAAGGCTTGAAGGTGCCAGCTCCCCAAGCGAGCACGGTTCCCATTTTGAGTTTAAAAAACGCTTTATGAAAACTGAAAGAAGGGCTGATATAGAAATTGTGCAAATTCTGGCTACTGTCTTGCATCGAGAAAAAGGTGAAATCACTACCCATGTGAAGCCTGAGGGCATATTGTTCGGAAAACCATTTCGTTCCATCAAGGTAAAGATCAAAATTCGTCTCCCCGGAATCAAAACGATCCGTGAGGCGTGCAAACTTTGTCCCAGCCTTAAAACCCAGATCGCCTTCCATCGCTTCTCTATTGTAAAGATCTGCCGCAAAGCCAAAAGTATTGAAAACCTGTTGTACATCTTCCTTAACGTAATCCGTCGAGTCGGTAGGGTCAAAGTTAAACCCATAGAAATGTACCTGGTCGTTCTTAAAATCTATACTAGCGTCTGCTCCTAAATTTGACCCAAAATAATAGCTGCCATAAAGCTTTCCGTAGTTTTCCATGAATTGCTGG
>JAHDGC010000990.1 GCA_020627865.1 Saprospiraceae bacterium
ATATGGATTTTACTCCAGACCAAATCGTTGTCTCGAACGGAGCAAAGCAATCTATAGCAAACCTTTCCCTGACGCTACTCGATGAGGGAGATGAGGTTATTATTTTAGCGCCTTACTGGGTTTCTTATTATGAAATTGTTAGATTGGGAGGGGGTGTCCCCGTGATTGTTTCCGGTGGTATTGATCAGGATTTTAAAGTTACGGCGAGTCAGGTTGAGGCGGCTATCACTGACAAAACAAGGGCAATTCTTTTTTCCTCCCCATGTAATCCAACAGGGTCAGTCTATGAAGAAGCGGAGTTGCGGGGAATTGCCGATGTTGTGGCCAAGCATGAAAATGTATTAATCATCGCAGATGAAATATACGAGTATATCAACTTTACCGATAAGCATGTCAGTATCGGAAGTTTCGAAAACGTAAAAGATCGTACCATAACGGTAAACGGTTTCTCCAAAGGTTTCGCGATGACGGGGTGGCGCTTGGGATACATTGGTGCTCCAAAGTGGCTGGCTAAAGCTTGCGGGAAAATACAAGGACAAGTTACCTCCGGTGGAACTGCCTTTGGCCAAAAGGCTGCGGCACATGCACTACTGTCGGATATGACGCCGACCCATGAGATGAAAGCCGCCTTCCTAAAGCGTAGGGATTTGATAAAGGGCTTACTCAAAGAAATTCCGGGCATAGAAGTAAACGATCCTAAAGGAGCATTCTACATCTTCCCGAATATTTCTGCTTTATTTGGCAAATCCGATGGCAAAACCACCATCAATAATGCCGATGACTTCTGCGAATATCTACTAACGGAAGGGCATGTTGCTGTAGTAACGGGTTCTGCTTTCGGTAATGATGATTGTTTCCGGATTTCTTATGCGGCTTCTGAGGAACAACTTACGGAAGCTGTGCGAAGGATTGCCGAGGTGGTAGGAAAGTTGAAGTAAGTCTTCTGATAGGATTAAATCTAGGGTATAGCTTCAAGATGTACCCTAGATTTACCTTCTAAAACTTTAACTTATACCACCGCTTCGAATTCAAAAACCTCGCGGTAAGCCATAACATGGCCATCCAATAAAAAATTTCGGCTGCCCAAGCCCAGGTCAATCCACCTGTTGTAAACTCCACAACAACATATATATATACCAAATAGAAAATGGCACAAAAGGTCTGGATTTTCAAACCATAGTAAGTCGCTCCTGTACCTGCCAAGCCATTAAAATATATTCCTCCAATGGAAAAAACGGCCAGGATGCCGAGTAAGACATAAAAAATAGGTTGGGCCTCAAGAAAGATAGACATATCTTCAGTCCCCAGTAGCGGGTAAAGAAAAAAGCCCGGGAAGATACATACTGGCAGGGAGATTACCATCGTAATAAAAAGGCAAAGCTTTGCCGTCTTCCAAGTAATCGGAACCACTGCCTGTTTCTTGTTTTGACCAATAAAGTTACTCACCAAGGTATTGATGCCGCTGGAAAAGCCCCAACAAGGGATGCTTAATACGAGATAAACCATCCGAACCAAATTGGTGATGGCCAATTCCCGTTCTCCAAGATTTTCTACAATACCAAAAAAGACAAACCAACTCCCTAAACCCACTACAGCTTGTGCAACAATCGGTGCACCAATGGACAATTGCTTTTTAATGAGCGGAATATCTATATCCGGCAGTTTAAATAGCTTATAAGGCACAGCCGTGTTGTCAAATATAATGTAAATCACGAAAAC
>JAHDGC010000178.1:0-6333 GCA_020627865.1 Saprospiraceae bacterium
GGTTTGTTAGAAGATTTCGATTTTCCGCCGTTGTTTTTCGATTTGGTCGTTTTTGTCGGTTTGGTATTGGTTTTTGTCTGATTATTTGTACTGGCAACGATCTCCTTAGAGGCACAATGCGTTTCGTAAAAGTCTTTGATTTTCTTATTGTTAACCTTAACAAGTGTCAAGCTAGGTTCTTGTACGAATGGCGGATTGGGTTCTGGCTCGATGTTTACGATACCAATTTTAGGAACGAAGGTGTATTCTACAAGCTTATCCTCATTTTCAATGCTGAAAAGATATTTTTTAGGACACTTAAAAGTAACATTCCCTTCGAAGAAAACGGCAGCATTAGAATCCGTCAAAGACAAATCATTACCACTAACCGGTTCTGCTAGGTTAAAAGCAAAAGAAAAATCAGGGTCGTTATAGCCAATTTCATATTTCGTGGTAAACAGATAGGCCGCAGAACTGGTTTCATGGACAAAATACCCATAGCTATCCCTTTTTAGAATATAAATTTTGGTTCTCCCGTTATTAATATTCTTGACAAGTTGCTCGGCATCTTGTATATCCCGCAAGGACTTTACATTGGCAGGTTTAGTCGTATAACGCATGATTTTATCGGTATCGATATTTAAAATCATGTGCTCCCAATCCTTGAGTTTGACATGATACGCTATTGCCGTGTTATCCGTTCCGTCGTCAACTTTATACTCATACCTGTCGATAACAGAACTGTCGAAATTAATGTAAATAGTGTTACTGAGCAAAGGAAATGATAGCAGCATGATAAGGCTTAGCAGCAAGTGTTCCTTCATAGTGTTTCTCATGTTGATATGAATTTTGTTTTTAAGAAAAGTCAAATTTAGTTAAAATCTGTATTTTTCAACTAAATATTATACATAATTTGCCTTTAAACTAATATAATATTAGCTTATTTGCAAATTTATAAACGGTAAAATAAATCTATATAGTATAATGTTTCAATATTCGTCAGAAAATATGCTGTTACGAATGTAAAGCACAACACAAACTTGGTTACTTCGTCTGATTTGTTTTGATAAAACCATGCTCGACAGCATACAAAACCAACTCGGAAGAATTGTTGAGGTTGAGCTTCTTTAATATATTTTTTCGATGGGTATAAACAGTGTGGGTGCTCAGGTTGAGTTCTTTGGCAATTTCTTTGGCAATTTTACCTTTTGATATGAGATTTACAATTTCTATTTCCCTAGCCGAAAGCGGGGTCGGGGCGCATGGACTATTACCCGGAAAGGATTTTGCCATAATATGCTCCAAGACCTTGCTGCAAAAAAAATGTTCTCCTGCAGCAGTTGACTTTATGGCATCAATAATTTCTTTAGATTCACAACTTTTTGTAAGATAACTGTTAACGCCATCTTCCAGTACTTTGTAAATGGTACTCCTATCGTTATCCGCACTAATGACAAGAACATTAGAACCGGGAGAAACCGATTTTACAGCAGGAATGGTCGCGGGGCTGAAGTTTGCCGCCTGATTGTAATCCAAAATGACAACATCGGGCTTTTCGGTCTCTAACAACTCCAGCAGTGCTTTCTCGTTTCCAACCGTTCCAACCATTTCAAAATCATCTACCGTTGAAACCAAATGCTTGATGCCCTGACGAATCAAGAACTGGGCATCCGCTATAATTATTGATATTTTTGACATTCTCATTCTTTTGCTTATGCGAATATACGCTTTTTTACTTTATTTAGAATTAGTTTAGATAACTTGTTTCATAAAACTGTCATTTTTTTTATTTTCGCGTAGCGTCCGTCCTATATGCAACACCATAATGTTGCTATACATACGAAGTTGTAATTTCATGACGCTACAACTTCACTACAATTTTTGGGATATTACATTAAGTTATAAACCGTCAACTTTTTACCATCAATCAAAGTTAAAAAGACGGAACTAGGCTTTTCTTCCTGAAAAACAACGTACATTTGTAATCGTTGCATTTTTATCATTTTAACATACTAAAATCAACCGTGTCGAATAAACTAAAATATGACCTCAGAGGTGTTTCTGCTGATAAGTCAGAAGTACATGAAGCCATTAAGGGAATGGATAAGGGACTGTATCCGTATGCCTTTTGCAAAATATTGCCGGATTGTGTGACAGGAGACCCTGATTTCTGTAACATTATGCATGCTGATACGGCAGGAACCAAGACGAGTCTGGCTTATTTATACTGGAAAGAGACCGGAGATCTGGAAGTGTGGAAGGGAATTGCCCAAGATGCTATCGTTATGAATCTGGATGATATGGCCTGTGTGGGGTGTGTGAATAATATTGTCCTTTCCTCGACGATTGGCCGAAATAAAAATCTGATTACCGGAGATGTGATCAGCACAATAATAAATGCAACCAACGAGTTTGTATTACAGTTAAAAAAACACGATATTGACATTCATCTGGCCGGAGGAGAAACTGCAGACGTTGGGGATATTGTCAGGACTATTGATGTCGGTTATACGGCTTTTGGCCGGATGAAGCGAGCGGATTTGATCGTGAATGATATTCAGGATGGTGATATTATTGTTGGCTTGTCTTCCTGTGGACAGGCTACGTACGAAGAGCATTACAACGGTGGTACGGGGAGCAATGGCCTGACAGGTGCGCGCCATGATGTCTTGGAGCATACTTATGCAACAAAATATCCGGAAAGCTTCGATCCAATGATTCCCGATGATTTGGTGTATTCTGGGCAGAAAAAACTATCAGATTCGATAAATATTGATGGGCAAAAATTAACGGTTGGCAAACTGATGCTTTCCCCGACAAGGACTTATCTGCCACTATTAAAACAGCTTTTTTTGCAACATCGTGCAGCGATAAATGGTATTATACATTGTACAGGTGGTGCGCAGACGAAAGTATTGAAATTTGTAAGAGACAAACACATCATTAAGGATAATATGCTGGATATTCCGCCATTATTCAATTTGATTCAAGAACAGTCGCAAACACCGTGGAAAGAAATGTATCAGGTTTTTAACATGGGCCATCGCCTGGAGTTTTACCTGAAAGAAAAATACGCACAAGCAATTATTGATCTTGCCAAAACTTTTAATATGGAAGCAAAGGTCATAGGAAGGGTTGAAAATTTTAAAGGAAATAAGTTAACACTGGTTTCTCCACACGGACAATTTGAGTATCTTTAAACGGGATAAAAAGTGATGGTTTGTATAATTTAATGTTGCGGTTATGCTTAAATACCGTGTAACAAAAGTTTCTTATAAAACGAGTTCCATAGGAACGACATATCCTTGCCAGAAACGTGAGTATCTGGAACGTTTATAGGAAAATAAAATTATAAAGAATTTTTGTTACAGTGTATTAAACTTAGCGACACAGAAATAAATTTAACGATCAAAAGCCAAGAACGTGTAGACCCTGCCTGTCGTGCTGACAAGCAGGCAGGTAATCACCAATAACAAATCACTTTTACACCGCTTGCGGTACAACTCAGTGGTAAAAATTGAGAGAACAAATGTTTTTATCCAGATCATTACTGGCTATATATATATTGCTATGTTCATTTGCAGGCTTGGCCTATGGTGAACCCATACATAATGTGTCCCCTAATCCGAAAAAGGGAATTGCCCTGAAAACTACGATTAAAGGAGAGGGGAAAAATATTAAAGAAAAAGCGGTATTTCTGCGATATTTTCAAGACAATATTTCGTTTGAAGAGGAAATCATTGCAGTACCAGTCGTCGAACAAGAATTTCTGATCAGCTTTGATCTAGAAGAACCGACTTGCTTTTTGCTAGCCGTTGATGATAAGGAATTTAATCTCTTCCTAGAACCCGGAGATAACCTTATCATTGACCTTAATAACCTTTATATTAAAAATGGGTTAGTTTTCTCTGGTAAAGGTGGTGAGGCCAATCAATACCTGCATGATTTTTATAAGGCTTTCCGGCGCTGGAATGATGATTACCTCAACTACGAAATGATGCAACGTAATCCTAGGGATTTTCGCTGGTTTATGGATTATCTCCGGAAAAAGAAATGGACTTTCTATAAAGATTACAGGTATGCTTCAAAAATGACCTTCTCCAATGCCTTTAAACAGTATGCCTTTGCCGAAATTGATTATTGGTATGCCTACCACCTCACCCGTTTCCGGATTGAGCATTCTGTGGCTAATGGACTGGCTACTCCGGTAGCGCTCGACAAGTCTTATTACTCCTATTTTAACGATATTTTGATCAGCAATGATTTTGCCTTGACCAGTAGAAATTATCTTTACTTCATAGATCAATATGTTCAATTCAGAAGGGAGCAGCCCGATTTATGGAAGGAATTGGCTATTGAAGAAAAGACCGCTACGGTTACGGTGCCCAATCTTATTGTCATGGCTTATGCAGACCAACCGCCCGTGCTGGCGGAAATAGGGAATGGAACGGAACTGAAATATTTGGGAGAAAAATCCGAAAAAACTTCCCAGATGCTTATCGGTAACTTGATCCAAAGTTTTCACTGGCATAAGGTTCGTACAATGGACGGGATTACGGGGTGGGCATTGGGAGGGGGCCTTGATTTTAGCACTAAAAAAATACACACCGATAATTTCCTTACTGGAAATGCTGCATCTTACTATCAGGCTAATGAAATCTTCTGGGCTTCTTATACCCATAATTCGGACAGCCTCAAGGCTAAAAAGGACGCTTTTCTGGCCAGCGCTCCTAAGACCATATATCATAGAATTTTAGCTTCTTTACTGGATGAAAATGCGGAACATCCTTATGAACTGGTCGATAATCTAATGGCGAATAATCAGCCCATAACAGAATATGTTGCCCCAAAAACAGACGAGGATAAAAAAGAGACTGTAGTAGATAGTAAACCAAATGAGGATATTATCATGGCAATTTTATCGGTGGCGTATAATAAGGAAAAGGATAATGAAGACCTTGCGCAAGCCAAAGAAAAATCTCCAGCGGTAAAAAATAAACAAGTTCCCAAAGTGAGCCGTGCTGATGATGATTTTCGGATACCGGATGAATTGCTGAAAAGATATGAGATGCCGATTAGCAGAACTCCTGTTTCCGGTAAGGTTAAAAATCATCGGGGCGATCCCATTGAAATTGTCTTGTATACAGATCCGGTATTGCTGCAAGAAATGAAACATGAAATCGCGTTGAATGCGAAAAATAGTTTTGAACTGGACTTGGAATTGTCCGTGCCTGTAACGGGAAGGATAACTTACGGGGCAACTGAGATGAATGTGTATTTTGAACCAGGGGACAAGCAAACCATTTCCTTCGAGGGGAATGATTTCAAGCAGAGCCTGAAGTTTTCTGGGAAGGGGGGCGTTCATAACCAATATCTCCAAAAGGCTAAACTAGCATTTGTCGATAATGAAAAAGAATTGAAGGAAAAAATAGAAAAAGCTGATCCCGATGAGTTTCTGAATTTCATGAAGCAGAGCTGGGAGCAACGCCTGACTTTTTTGGATGGCTTTTCAGGACGGGACAAGTTCTCCAAAGCTTTTTATGCTTTCGCCAAAGCAGAAATTGATTATTGGGTAGCTTATAATTTGATGAATTATCCTTGGGAGTATCCACTGATGAATGACCTTGATCCACCATTAGATGTGCCCGCTCATTATTATGATTTCCTGCAAGAAATTGCTGTACAGGCAGATGGTGCATTGCCCGGTTTGCAGTACTGTTATTTTTTGGATCAGTTTTTTGATTATCAAACTGGCCTGAAGGAAAATGAAGGCCTGAGTAAAACAGAGCTGGCCCAGAAATTTCTACACAATGATGTGTTACATTATTTCGTCGCAAAAGAATATGCCATTGCTTGCAAAAGAGGTCGGGGTAAAAAGGTTGCAAAAGACATCGCAGATTATATTCGTAACTGCCCTAATGAATTGTACAATAATGTGCTGCGGCAAGTTTATGCAGAAACAAAAGGACTTGAAATTGGCGACCCTGCCCCAGATTTTAACCTGACGGATGTTTCCGGTAAACCGGTAAAGTTGTCTGATTTTCGAGGGAAGATTGTTTATCTGGATTTTTGGGCGACTTGGTGCTCCCCATGTATGCATCAGATGCAAAACAGTAGGCATTGGAAATCAAATTTCAAGGATAAGGATGTTGTTTTTCTTTATGTTTCGTTGGATAAGGATAAGACTGCTTGGGAAAACTATCTGAATAGCCAGCAGATTCAGGGCGTTCATGTACTGGCTTCTGGTGGAAATGTTTATCAGTCCAGAATCGCGAAATTATATAAAGTAAAAAGAATGCCGGCCGTATTTCTCGTAGACAAGCAAGGAAAAGTAGCCTATAACTCGATTAAGTC
>JAHDGC010000178.1:6433-10794 GCA_020627865.1 Saprospiraceae bacterium
TATGCGGCTTAAAATTTTAAAAGACGGGCATCCGATCATACAAAAACTGAAGCTAAAACTGATTAGAATTCTTATGGGCTTTACGCCTGCTCCCTTGGCTATATTTTTGTACAGAAGAAATTTTTTTGGTAAACACTTTGTTAAGTTGCTTAACCAAAGTTTACGACACACCCAATGTTGGTCTATTGGAGAAGTTGAATTGATGGCAGCCTTTGTCTCTAAAATAAATGATTGCCCGTATTGCGTGAAAGATCATGCTGCTGTTGCCAAAAATGAAATAGACGAAGATTTAATAACGGCAGTGCTTGAAAATTATGAAACCGCCCCGATTGATTCCAAGCTAAAATCAATATTGGCCTTTCTTAAAAAATTGACCCTTCATCCTTCCATTGTAACGAAAGCCGATCTTGTTCCGCTCCGAGCGCATAAGCTTTCTGATAAGGCTATTGAGGAAGCTATCAATGTTTGTGCTTTATTTTGTTCTATAAATATATTGTTGAATGCGTTGGGCGATGAAGTACCTTCTGATAAGGCAGCACGAAGGGCGGGTAAGATTTTGTATAATATGGGTTATCAATAATCAAAAATAATTCGAGCAGTTAGAGAATTGATCTTCAGGCCTGTCTGCCACAGGCAGGCGAAATAGTCAAGTATTAAATTCCCAAATGTCCTTAAAAGTAGCCGTCAATCTAATCAAGCTATTGCCAATATATTGAAATCTATGAAACGAATTTATTTCTTTCTTCGTTCTTATAGTGATACCCCATTTATAAAGCACTATTGTCCTGCACTCATGAACAAATTGACAAATTACATCGAGAAAAAAATACATCTTGCCCCGATTTATGGTTTTGTAAGCATCTTGTTTTTAATTTTCACAATGATTTTTGCTGCATGTACCTTTGATGGCTA
This sequence comes from Saprospiraceae bacterium, assembly GCA_020627865.1. Taxonomy (GTDB): domain Bacteria; phylum Bacteroidota; class Bacteroidia; order Chitinophagales; family Saprospiraceae; genus JAHDGC01. Next base: position 7,346 of record JAHDGC010000178.1, read on the forward strand.
TTGCCATTCTTATTCTATTTTCAATCACTTCATTTCAGAGCTTGGAGATACCGACCAATCTCCATTTTACTGGGTGTTTAGTTTAGGACTTTGTATCTCTGGGCCATTGAATATTTTGTTAATTATTGCGCTGGCCAATCATCTCGATAACAGATTGAGCCATATGGCAAAAAGTGTGGGTATTGTCTCTGGGATGGCCGGCTTTTTTGTCGGTGTATTCCCCGCAGATATTTTAATGATCCCGCATTTGGTTGCGGCAATTGTCTTTTTTGTCGGTACATTACTTGCCGTTGGGTTATTTGGTGTCGCTATCTTTTTGGATAATAAAAACAAGATGGCCAAATGGTATGCTGTGCCCAGTTTTTTCACTTCCTTGACGGGCATTATTTTTCTAGGGCTTCCCAATCAATTGGTGCGGGAGTTTTTATTTGCGAAGCAAGAATTTAGTAGGCCAGAATTCTGGATCAATCCTTTTTTTGAATGGTTGGTCTTTTTTAGCCTTGTCGTCTGGATTGTTTTAATTGCACATCATTTATATCACGAAAATAAGGTTTCAATCGTTGAGGTATAAGGCCATTCGTTATTCTTGAACAACTTCTATTTCAAATAATTTCGCACCATCCGGATTGGCATCCTGATCGGCCAACTCTACTAAAACATAGCGAACTGCAGAAGTATACCGCGCTCGGAAACCAAAATAGCCTTCGTCCTTTTTTATCAACTTCCTCTTCAGGGATTCTTCTTCATGAGCAGAGTGGTCATGATCGTGATCATGGTCATGGTTACAAACATATTCTGCATGCTCGATCAAAGGATTATCCACGATTGTACTTTTGATGATATGCTGATCCACATCAAGCAAAGAACAACGGATTTTATTTTCGGGAAGGGTAGGGGCAGAAGAAATATCTTGTTTCAAATAAGCTTGTTTGACAATCTGGTTGGCCAGTTGTACACTACTTTTATCAGACTCTTTATCATGCAAAATATTAAAGCCAAGATAAATCAAACTATCTTTCGTGTTGCTACTAAATGTATTCGTTATGATTGTTTCTTTCGTTATTTCTTGCTGTATTCCGGGAGAGCACCCCTGAATGACAAGCAGCAAAATTAAACTAATATAAAAAGAACATTTTTTTGTGCTAAACATCTTCATCATATTTTGGTTTTGAAAAGCAGACAGAATCATCATCAATAAATTTTATGATTCTGCCTGCTAAGAAACTAATTACTAACCTTATTTACATTTTAATAATTTTCTCTACGGAAAGGTGCTCGTTATTATGGAGCCTTAGAATATAACTACCCGAAGCCAGCTTGGAAATATCCAGCAAAATAGTAGCATCGTCATAGGTGCCGTTCATGATAACTTGACCTGATAAATTCAACAATTCCAACTCGACAGTTCCCTGATACCCATGGCCAATATTGATAAAGTCTTTACCTGGATTAGGGTAAACAGTCAGTTTTTCAAAGTCCATTTCTTGTTGCATCGGTGCTGCTGGAATTTGAGTGTGAATCCAATCGGAATAAGCACTGGCGTCCGTTCCATTTTTTGACCGTACTCGCCAATATTCGCCCTGATAGCTGGAAAAATATAACCACATATATTCATTCTGTGTACTTCCCTGACTGACCCAGCTGCCATTTTGCCAGATTTGTACTTCATAGGACGTAGCGGCAGAAACCGCATCCCATGTAGCATAAAATCCATAACTTACAACATTTTCTGCACGTAAGTTGGTTGGGCTGGTCAATTCGTCTCCACCGTCGCCACCATCGTCACCGCCATCGGTTAAACCAACATATAGATAGCTGCTGTAGTTGCTGGTTCCTGCACTGTTAACAGCACGTACCCGGAACCATTGGTCGGAGCCACTGGCAAGGCCGGTGAATTCAAAAGAATTGCTGGTACTTGTTCCTGCACTAACCCAGCTTGATCCTCCCCAGCGTTGAATATCATATGAAGTGGCACCGTCAACAGCATCCCAGTTTCCGGTGAAAGAGGTGGAACCAACATTGCTGCTGCTCAGATTCACAGGCGTTGTCGGTGGTGTATCTCCGCCACCATTGTCGTCTGCTTGGAGAACTGCGGCCATAGCCGCGGAGTAGGCGCTAGTCTGATTTCCTGCAACAGCACGTACCCGCCAGTTTTGTGTGCTGCCAGCTTCGAAGCCAGAGAAAGCATAAGACAGTGTACTCGTCGATGCTGCATTATCCCATGTACCGGAAACGCTATTCCATAGTTGCAAATCATAACTGCTTGCTCCAGCAACGGCATTCCAATTTGCCATAAAAGAGGTCGTTTGAATATTACTATTTGTTAGGCCGGAAGGGACACCGATAGAAGCGTCTTCTCCCGTGATATCCATTGTTGTTTCCGTAAGGGCATTCTGGCAAACCAGACAAAAATCCGATCCGAGATAACGCATCTTGCAATTTTGATGCGGTCTGTACCAACCATTACCGGGGCTTTCATATTGATAAATGCCGATACCCTGCTGGTTTAAAAATTCTTTCCACTTGATCGTCGCGGGATTACTGTTTGCTGTTCGGTTTGCATTTTCTTGTCCGATGTACCAATATTCATCGGCGAGGTTTGCATAAGAATGGCCTGCTTCGTGTAGTGCAAGTTCCGTTGCGCTGGCATCTATGGAAAAGGTTGCAAATTCGCCACCACTACCACCATATTTGGTATCATTTACAATAATAAAAATTTGATCGTATTCTGGGAAACTGGCATTGGCTACAGAATATACTGTACTTGATTTTGTAGCCACGAGTAACCGTTCAATACCGGCATACCAAAAAGTACTTCCAAAGTAATTGTCAATTAAATTACTCGGGCTGTATGCAGCACCAGAGACGTTTGATGGTACCTTTACGGCGTAGACATTGAAGGAACTGGAAATATTATTAAAGGGAGCTTGTGTAAAAAATTCATTTACAACATTGTTTACATCAGAGATGTACTGGCTCATTTGCGAGGAAGTGTAGCCATCCCCCATAAATAGGAAATTTACTTTTTCGTTGGAAGGGCCGTTTTCCATTATGGCCTCTACAGGAAAAGATTGGGCATTAGCCTGTAATGTTTGCAACATTATAATTGCAAACATGAGTAGAAGTTTTAAGTTCTTCATGTTAAACTGGTTTTATTTATTATTTATGGTTTAAATTCTTTAGTAATGTAATCCAAATTTCTTGAAAAGGAACAATCCTCCCGATAGGTATGATAATATTGTATCATGTTTTGATAATATAATACAACAACTTTGAAAAAAAGGGAAGATAATGTTATGTAGAAAGGGATAGTGTTTGTTTTACAGTTAGTTATCTTGCTTTAAGATATATATTAAAGTTGTTTTTGTTTTTGTGGATTATAAGCAATAAATTTGCGTGCTACTTCGATCAAAGTGAAATCTTAAAACAATGAAAGTTTTTAAATTTGG